>DASSNT010000001.1:0-47839 GCA_035701285.1 Gammaproteobacteria bacterium
CGAATGCGCTCGCTTCGCCGCCGTACTTCTCCGACAGCACTTTCGTCATCGCCGCCGTCAGGGTCGTCTTGCCGTGGTCAACGTGACCAATCGTGCCGACGTTCACGTGCGGCTTCGTGCGCTCGTATTTTGCCTTGGACACTGCCTTCTCCTCGATTCAGTGCTACTGCTTGCCGAATACCAATTAAACTGGAGCCCATAACCGGATTTGAACCGGTGACCTCTTCCTTACCAAGGAAGTGCTCTACCTACTGAGCTATATGGGCAGTAACCCTTCCTCGTTCCTCTAAATCGTGTGCGCTGGAGCGGGTGATGGGAATCGAACCCACATCATCAGCTTGGAAGGCTGAGGTTCTACCATTGAACTACACCCGCGTTCTCTCAGCCTGCCGCTTGAGCTGCCATATATATAGGCGCTCTAAAGCTGGTGGAGGGGGGAGGATTCGAACCTCCGAAGGCGTAAGCCAGCAGATTTACAGTCTGCCCCCGTTGGCCGCTTGGGTACCCCTCCACGCTGTAAAACTCTCAATTTCTCCGCGAGCAACCATCCATGGTGCGCCTGCCAGCCCGGCCTTCCTGGCCGGCCGCTCGGCGGACCGAAGCAGTGCTTCGGCGGAATCCGCCTCGCCCGCTTGGGTACCCCTCCGCGCTGTAAAACGCCACGAAAAAACGTAAGCTGCGAATTGTGGAACATTTCGAAGCGAGGGTCAACAGATTTCAGGGCAAAAGAAGACTTTCCCGCAGCTGACAGCTTCAGGAAATCCCAATACTTACTAAGGCCACGCCTTTCAACGGGCGCATTTTACCATAGGCGCCGAAGTCAGTGCCCGTAGCGCCTCTCCCGGCCCTGATAACTGCGGAGCGCACGGAGGAAATCTATACGACGGAATTCCGGCCACAGCGCGTCGCAAAAGTAGTACTCGCTGTAGGCGGCCTGCCAGAGGAAGAACCCGGAAAGCCGCACCTCGCCGCTGGTGCGGATGATGAAGTCCGGGTCTGGAATGCCGGCGGTGTAAAGACAATCGCTGATCTGCGCCGCGCTAAGCTTCTCGGCAATCTCGCCCGGCGAGCGATGCTCCGCCTCCGCCTGCTGCAGCAGCTTTTTGATGCCGTCCACGATCTCCTCGCGGCCACCATAGGCGAGCGCGATGTTCAGCAGCATCCCGTCGTGCTCGGCGGTGGAGGTTTCCAGCGCCTCCGAGGCCACCACGACAGCTTCCGGCAACTTCTCACGCTGGCCGATCACCTTCACCCGAACCTTGTTCGCCTTGATGCGCGGATGGTGGATCAACCGCCGGCTCTCGCGGACGAACAGGTCGAGCAGGTACTCGACTTCGGCCGTCGGGCGATCGAAGTTCTCGGCGCTGAACACGAAAATTGTCACGTGGCCGATGCCCAGCTCCAGGCACCATTCCAGCAACTCGTGCACTTTCTCGACGCCGAACTCGTGCCCCTTGCGAACATCAAGCCCGATACCCCGCGCAAAGCGGCGGTTGCCGTCGAGAATCAACCCGATATGCTCTGGAACGTGGCCTTCGCTGACCTGGGTGATCAGCTTTTTCTCGTACCACCAGTACAACGGATGGCTGCACGTGCGAATCAGACGGAGGATGCGGGCGCGCAACGGCAGGCGACGCGGTTCGTCCGCCGGCACTGTGGTCAAATCAGTCGTAAGCAAAGTCATTACCCGTGGCGAACGCCAATCTGGCGCTGCATAAACGCTGGAGCTGGCGACAGGAGTCGAACCTGCGACCGACTGATTACAAATCAGTTGCTCTACCTACTGAGCTACGCCAGCTAAAAGCTTATATCAATACCCGTCCCTGGTGCGCTTTCCAATAATCCGGACTCAGCCAACCTTCTATGGTTAACCCAAAAATTCTATGGGTTTGCTGGAGCGGCTGCAACGTGCGTGCAGCTTACAGTACGCTTTTCGCCGCCGGATTCCGCCGCCGTTTGTCGCAACAGATCCGCCGCCGACGCGCTGTTCACACGAATCCAGTAGCGCTCTTCGTCATGCCGTACGAGCGGCTCAATCCGTGGCTCGAAACCGAGGTCACCCAGGTGTCGGCGTCGACGCTCCGCTCCGTCGCGATCCTTGAACACGCCCACCGACACTGCGTTTTGTTGCGCACCGCCTGGAATGATATAGACATCTTTCACCCCGGCGCTGCGCAGGCGCGCGCCCATGGCCTGCGCGGCGGCGGCCGTCGGGTACGGGGGGAAATAGACGCGATAACTGTCGACGATGGACACCTTGCGCGGGGCGATCTCGAAGTTCGACTCATTCTGGCCAAGAGTAGCCGCGGCAACTATCGCGCTCGACCGATCGGCAAACGGTCCGAATTCGGCGCACACGCGCTCTGCCGGCTCCGATGATGATCCCGGCGCAGCATCGGCCGCGGCCACCGACGGCCGCGACGCCACGGGCTCCGGCCGAGCAGGCATTTGCCGGGGCGGGCTTATCTGCCGGCTGGCAGACGTCTGTTGCCGTGGCGCCGCGTCGACCCAGTAGTGCCATGCGAGCAGACCCAGATTGAGCAGTAACAACGCCAGGAATGCGATTTTCATTTTTTCTCCCCCACTTATCGGTCATTTGCGATCACCGCAAGCCCCTCCAGCACCAGGTCAGGCGTCGACTCATATTCCTTCTGCAGCAGCGGCTGCAGCACGAGCGCATCGCCGCCGGTGATCAGGCATGGCAGTGGCCGCCCGCTTTCGTGTTCCATCTCCGCATGGACGCGATCCACGAACGCTGCTGCTGCGTACAGCGTACCGGCAGTCACCGCGGAACGCGTATCCGTCCCCAGCGGAGTGATCGCACCCTCGCCCTCGTCCGGAATGCCGGCGGTGGCGCCGTACAACGCGTGCCGCATCGTCAGCACGCCGGGGCCGATCAGCCCGCCACGATGTTGCCCTCGGGCATCGAGCATATCTATGGTAATTGCGGTACCGCAATCGACCACGCAAACGTCGCCGGCCGCCCTCTGACGAGCACCAACCAGCGCAGCCCAGCGATCCGCGCCCAGACGACCCGGCTCCCGGTAGGCATTGGTAATACCGTGAGCCACTGCCTCGGCTCGCACCAGCATTGGCGTCAGCTCGTAGCGTCCGCCGAGCCAGGCGCTCAGTTCATCGTTAGTACCGCGCGCCGCCACGCTGGCGACAACCACCCGGTCGGGCGCTACACCGCCAGAGGCGATCTCTTCAAGCGCTTCCGCCAGCGGCCGGCCGGCATAATATGCCGCCCCCTGCTGACGCAAGGCGGCGCCCTCCGACCAGGCCCATTTGATCCGGCTGTTGCCGAGGTCAATCAGCAGATTCATCGCGTTCTTAAACTGACTTCGCCGCTGAAGCAGCGCTTCACTTCGTTTCCCACGCGGAGCCGCAGCGCCCCCTGCCGGTCCACTCCTAGCGCCGTGCCGGCAATTAACTGATCCGGCAGCGACAACTGCACGGATCGCCCCGCCACCGCGTCCCGCCGCTCCCATTCCGGCAGGAAGGACTCGAAACCGTCGCGGGTAAACCGGCTCACGGCATTGAGAAAAGCGTCAATCAGCCGGGCACCGAGCCGGTTGCGCAAGCCACCGGCGACGTTGCCGATGGCCGCCAGATCGGTCCACGGTTGGTCGATGGCCCGCGCGGCCGCCGCGGGCATTGCGACGTTGATGCCAATACCGACCACCAGTCGACAGGCGCCGCCCGGCTGCCCGTGCAGGTCAACCAGAATACCCCCGAGTTTGCGTTCCTCGTAAACGAGGTCGTTCGGCCACTTGAGTTCGACATCGGCAAAGCCGCAACCGTCCAGCGCGTCAGCCGCAGCCAGCCCCGCCACCAGGCTCAGCGCGCCGACATCGGGCGGCAGGTCGCGCAAGTGCCAGGCCACCGACAAGTAAAGGTTGGCCCCGAAAGGGGAAATCCAGGCGCGTCCGCGCCGGCCACGTCCGGCCGTCTGGCATTCGGCGAGGCAGGCTGCAGCCTGCCCTGTCGGCAGTTCGCCGGCGCGAGCGAGCAGCCAGCGATTGGTCGAATCCACCACCGGCAACACGTCGAGGGAATGCAGCGACAGGCCTCCGGTGGCGGTCAACTCCGCTTGCATCGCCCGCGAGCTCAACAGGTCGAGTGGCGCCGCCAGCCGATAGCCGCGCCCGCGCACCCGCTCGATATCGAGACCATACGCGGCCAGCCGCTGGATTCTTTTCCAGATCGCGCCGCGGCTCAGGCCGACGGCCTCCGCCAGCGCGGTACCCGAATGAAACCGGCCGTCAGCCAGTCGCTCAATCAGCACCTGCTGAGTGTCAGCTTCCGCCACCGGCTCGGCCGCCGCCATCAGCCGCCCCGGCGGCGCAACATCATGGCCCGCGCGAACTGATTTTCGGTGCCGGCACACAAGCGGCGGATATTGCCGCGATGGGTGAATATCACGAAGGCGGCCATCACCACGGCGAACCACTCCAGCGGCGCGGGCAACGGCATCAGGAAGGCGTAGGCAACAAAGGCCAGCGCACCGAAAATGGTCGCCAGGCCGACATAACCGGTTGTCATCAGTACAATCAGCCATGCGCCCAGCACCGGCAGCAGCCCCAGCGGCGCGAGCACCAGCAGCACGCCGGCCAATGTGGCGGCGCCCTTGCCACCTCGGAAGCCGAACCAGACCGGCCAGACGTGCCCGATCACCGCGGCGGTGGCGCAGACAACGCCCAGCCACGGCAGTAGCGCGGCTGAAGCCGGCAATCCAAGCGGCAGCAAGGGCACGGCGCCCGCGGCGATCACGCCTTTCAGCATGTCGATCAGCAGCACGCTGATACCGAAGGCCTTGCCCTGGGTTCTGAGCGCGTTGGTGCCGCCCGCGTTGCCGCTGCCGACGGTGCGGATATCGATACCGCGCAGTCGACCCAGCAGCAGACTGCCGGACAGCGAGCCCACCAAATAACCGAATATAACCTTTATAACGAAGGCTGCCATGACACCCCAATGCAGCAAAAAACCGGCGCTATCGTACCACCGAGCGCCTCTGCTTTTCGCAAGTCCTTGATTTTACAGATAGTGCCGAGCGTGTTACAGTACGGCCCTTAACGCGAACACGCGACGCTTCGTACGAAGTGGGCGCGAAGATTTAATGCTTTTTATTCGCTTTGATCTAACCGCTTTTTCTTTCCCACTCTTCCTTCGCAGCTCTTCGTCGGCCTGCAGAGCAGACCGGAACGGGCTCATTTCACTCTTTTTCAGCCAGCAGGGGTAAAAAGGATGGCTACTATTGTCCAAAAATTTGGGGGTTCGTCCGTCGCCACCGGCGACAAATTGCGCCACGTGGCCGGCAAGATCGCCGCTACACGGCGGCAGGGCCATGATGTGGTCGCGGTCGTATCCGCGATGGGCAACACCACCACCGAACTGCTCGACCTTGCGAGTCAGCTCTCGGCCGAACCCGGCCCGCGCGAACTCGATATGCTGCTGTCGTCGGGCGAACGCATTTCGATGTCGCTGCTCAGCATGGCGATCGAGCAGCTCGGCGAGCCGGCAATTTCGCTGACCGGCCCGCAGAGCGGCATCAGGACGACCGCGCGCCACTATGACGCACGCATCGAAGCCGTGCACCCGGACCGCATTCGCGCCGAGTTCGGCCGCGGGCGAGTCGTGGTCGTGGCCGGCTTCCAGGGCGAGACGCCGGACGGCGAGGTCGCGACGCTGGGCCGCGGCGGCTCGGACACAACGGCCGTTGCACTGGCCGCCGCGCTCAATGCCGAGCGTTGCGAGATCTATTCCGACGTGGACGGCATCTACAGCGCCGACCCGCGCATCGTCGACGGCGCAACCCGCCTGCAGACCATCGGTTACGAGGAAATGCAGGAACTGGCGCGTCATGGCGCGAAAGTGCTCAACCCGCGCGCGGTGACCTACGCTGCCAAACGCAACGTGACCATTCACGCGCGCTCGACGTTTTCCGAAGCCGGCGGCACGATCATTCACGGCGAGCGCGATGCCGAGAGCGATCCGGAAGTCGTCGGCGTGGCTTGCCACAGCGAGCTGGTGCGCGTGACATTGAACGGCGACGCCGTCGAAGGCAGTCTCGGCGACGAACTTATCGACTCGGTCGGCCGGGCCAGCCTGTTCCGCGACAACGCGGAAAACCAGGGCCGCGAGCTGCTGATTTCGACCGCTGCGCTGGCCGATGCCCAGGCGTTTGTGCAGCGCCTGAAGAGCGAGTTCGACCGCTATGTCGACGTCCACGATGACTTGGGCTCCGTGTCCGCGGTCGGCTATGGCGTTGGCGAGGCGAGCGCCAGCCAACACGCGCGCCGCGCGATTGCGGACGGTGTCGACGTGCACGACAGCTTCGAGTCGCCGCATTCGGTCACCTGCCTCGTCAATACTCCGCATGTCCAGCGTGCGCTGCGCGGCATGCACCGCTATTTCGTCGAAAACGACCTCGATCTGGCGGCGGCGTGAGCGACGCCATCAACATCCGTTCCACGACGACCGCCGACGGCGGCCGCATGTGGGCGCTGGTGCGCGAGAGCGACGCGCTGGAGCTGAACACGTCCTATTGCTATCTGCTGATGGCGAAGCACTTCAGCGCCACGTGCCTGGTGGCCGAGCGCGGCGACGAGCTGCTGGGCTTCGTGATGGCCTACCGGCCGCCGGACCAGCCCGATACCGCCTTTGTCTGGCAAATCGGTGTCGCCGCCGCGGCGCGCGGCCAGGGCATCGCCGGCCGGCTGCTCGACGCGCTGGCCGACACCAGCGGCGCGCGCTACATCGAAGCCAGCGTGGGTGAAACCAACGCCGCTTCGCAAGCGCTTTTTAACGGTTTCGCACGCCGCCGCGAGGCAAACGTCGATTCCGACGCCGACTTTATTAATGCAGCCGAGTTTCCCGGCGAGCACGAAACCGAGAAGCGGTTTCGAATCGGACCGCTCGCCACGGCTGCCTGAACACGCATTGGAGCACGATTATGAACAGCATCGAACGACACGAGTCTGAAGTCCGCGGCTACTGCCGCGCCTTCCCGGTCATGTTCGACAGCGCCGACGGCGCCCACCTGAAGACCGAGGACGGCAAGCGCTACCTCGACTTCTTCGCCGGCGCCGGCGTGTTGAACTATGGCCACAACCACCCGCAGCTCAAGGCCGCCCTGCTCGACTACATCGAGCGGAACGGCGTGACCCACAGCCTGGACATGTTCACCACGGCCAAGCGCGACTTTCTCGAGCGCTTCAACGAGGTGATCCTCAAGCCGCGCGGCCTGGACTACAAGGTCCAGTTCCCCGGCCCGACCGGCACCAACGCGGTCGAAGCCGCGCTCAAACTGGCGCGCAAGGTCACCGGCCGCGAACGCATCATTGCGTTCACCAACGGCTTTCATGGTATGACGCTGGGCTCGCTGTCCGTCACCGGCAACTCGTTCAAGCGCGCCGGCGCGGGCGTACCGCTGGGCAATGTCACAGCGGTGCCGTTTGACGGCTATCTCGGCGAAAACGTCGACACCCTCGCCTATCTCGAAGCGATGCTCGAAGATGCCGGCAGCGGCATCGACAAGCCGGCCGCGGTGATTCTCGAAACCGTGCAGGCTGAAGGCGGCGTCAACGTCGCGAGCTTCGAGTGGCTGACACGCCTCGCGAAGCTCCTGAAACGCCACGACATTCTCCTGATCGTCGACGACGTGCAGGTCGGCTGCGGCCGCACCGGGCCGTTCTTCAGCTTTGAGCCGGCCGGCATCAAGCCGGACATCGTCTGCCTGTCGAAATCGCTGTCCGGCTACGGTCTGCCGTTCGCGGTGGTGCTGATGAAACCGGAGCACGACGTCTGGGAACCGGGCGAACACAACGGCACGTTCCGCGGCCACAACCCCGCGTTCGTCACCGCTGCCGCCGCGCTGGAATTCTGGAAAGACGACAAGCTGATCAAAGGCGTCGAAGCCAAAGCGGCGCGCGTCACCGAGCGTCTGGAAGCGATCGCCAAGCGCTGCTCGTCACTGGGCGCAAGTGTGCGCGGCCGCGGCCTGATTCAGGGCATCGCGTTCGAGGACAAGACCGCCGCCAACGCGGCTTCGGCCGAAGCCTTCAAGCGCGGCATGATCATCGAAACCGCCGGCATCGACGACGAAGTGCTGAAGCTCTTGCCGCCGCTGACCATCAGCGACGAGGAGCTGGACGCCGGTCTCGACATCATAGAAGCCAGCGTCATGGCCGTCGCCGAAGCGGCTGCCGACGAGCGCAGCGTCGCCTGATCCTTTATTCCCTCTCCCTCAGGGAGAGGGCCAGGGTGAGGGGAAGTAATACAGCCGCTTCGCGGCACACCCCTCATCCCAACCTTCTCCCTGAGGGAGAAGGAGCAAGCATTTCACCCTCAAAAACGGAGACTTGGACATGATCGTCAAGCAACTCGAAGACCTGACCAATACCGAAGATCACATCGACACCGAAACCTGGGAATCGCGCCGCTTTATTCTCAAAAAGGACGGCATGGGGTTTTCCATGCACGAGACCATAATCAAGGCCGGAACTGAGACCCACATGTGGTACCAGAACCATTTTGAAGCGGTATACTGCATTGAAGGTGAAGGCGAGATCGAAACTGTCGCCGACGGCAAGGTTTATCCGATCAAGGTCGGCACGCTCTATGCGCTTAATGAGCACGACGAGCATTATCTGCGCGCCAACAAGGGCACGCACATGCGCATGGTCTGCGTGTTCAACCCGCCGTGCACCGGCCGGGAGGTCCATGACGAACGCGGCGTTTATCCGCTGCTGGACAACGACGCGGCCTGATCTCCCGCCAGACACACGACTCGCTTTTTTTGAGACATCGACATGATCAATCGATTGAACCATGGGTACTACAGCACGTCACGTAAGACAGCACCATAACGATCGCTTCCCATCGCGGGTAGCGCCCCAACCCAGCCTGAGCGACCGGACGGACCCGGTCGTGTACGGCACAACCAAGGACGGTCCGCTAGACAACTCAACCCTCACTCAATATAAGGAAAACGGCTTCCTCGCCTTCGACGCGTTCTTTTCCGAAGCGGAACTGGGGCCATGGCGCGCGGAGCTCGACCGGATGCGCGCCGACCCGGACATCCGGGCAATGCCCTCCACGATTACCGAACCGGGCAGCGACGAAGACGTGCGGTCGATTTTCGCGATCCACGAACACAACGAAATCCTCGGCCGGCTGTGCCGCGACCCGCGGCTGGTATCGATCGCGCGCCAGTTGATGGGCGGCGACGTGTACTTTCAGCAAAGCCGCATCAACTACAAGCCCGGCTTCAAGGGCAAGCCGTTCTATTGGCATTCGGACTTTGAAACCTGGCACGTCGAAGACGGCATGCCCGGCATGCGGGCCGTGAGCTGCTCGATCAGCCTGACGCCCAATACGCCGGAAAACGGCCCGCTGATGCTGATTCCGGGCTCGCACAAGCAGTTTCTGTCATGCGTCGGCGAAACGCCCGAAGAACATTACAAGAAGTCGCTGAAAATTCAGGAGCTGGGCGTGCCGGACAAGGACAATCTGGCGCGGATGGTCGCCGAAGGCGGCATTCAGGCACCGGTCGGTCCGGCAGGCAGCGTGACGTTTTTCGACTGCAACCTGATGCACGGCTCCAACTCGAATATTACGCCATTCGCGCGCAGTAACGTGTTCATCGTGTTCAATCACTGTGACAACGCGCTGGTCGAGCCGTTCTGCGGTCTGCCGCCGCGCCCGCAGTTCATCGCCAACCGGACGGACCTGTCGCCGATCAGGCTGCATTAAGTCACGAGCGGGACTTCAGCGGCACTCGAGGCGGTATAATAGGCGGCGATGGACGCCGCCTTTTTTTTCCTGCCGTACGAATTCTCCCCGACGGTATTGCTGCTATGCGCCGGCGCAGCCGCTCTTTATCTGCGGGGACTGTGGACGCTTGCCGGTACAGGCGAAGCGCCGGCCTGGCCGCGCACGCTCGCATTCCTGCTCGGCGTCGTACTGATGTACGGCGTGCTGCAAACGCGCTACGACTACATGGCGCAGCACATGTTTTTCCTGCACCGGCTGCAGCACCTGATGCTGCACCATCTGGCGCCGTTCCTGATCATCCTGTCAGCGCCGGGACGGACGCTTGCAGCAGGCCTGCCCGTCCGGCTGCGCCAGCCATTACGCACGATTGGCCACTGGCCACTGCTCCGCATCGCCTACCGCACCATTCAGCAACCGGTGATCGCAGCGGTTCTCTTCGTCGGTTTGATCTACCTGTGGCTGACGCCGTCGCTGCACCTGTACGCGATGCTCAACGTGCCGCTTTACAACGTCATGAACTGGAGCATGGCGCTCGACGGTCTGCTGTTCTGGTACCTGATGCTCGACCCGCGCACGCCGGCCGAAGGCGGCCTGCGCTACGGCTGGCGACTGGTCATTCTAGGCCTCGTGATCCTGCCGCAGAACGCCATCGGCGGCTACATCGCGATGAGCGACCACGAGATCTACAACGTCTACGCCATCTGTGGCCGGTTGTGGGCGATCAGCCCGCTCACCGACCAGCGCATCGGCGGTCTGATCACCTGGATTCCGGCGGCAATGATGAGTGTACTCGGCGGCATCATCGTGCTGCGCCGCTGGATGCATGAAGAAAATGTCGACCGTACGCCCGCGCGCTCGGTGGACAGCAAGAAGGAAGAACACGCCTATGCGTAACCACCGCGCGCTTTCGCGCCTGTTCATCGTCCTGGGGCTGCTGCTCGCCGGCAGTGCCATGGCGGCGGAACCCGTCACGGCATCTGGCGCCTGGATTCGGCTGTTGCCCGGCGACCTGCCGCTGGCAGGCTACGTCACGCTGCACAACCATACCGATAAGCCGGCGAAGTTGATTGGCGTGAAGAGCGCCGCCTTCAAACGCATCGAAATGCACCACAGCATGACGATGAGCGGAATGGACAAGATGATGCCGGTGAACAGCGTGACCGTTCCGCCGAACGGCGAATTCAGCTTTTCGCCCGGGGGCTACCACCTGATGATGTGGCGCCGGGTCGAGCTGCACTTCGCCCAGCAGGTGCCCGTGACGCTGGAGTTTGCCGACGGCACGCAGATCAACACGCAATTCACGGTCAAGGGACCCGCCCAATGAAGCGAACGCTGCTACTGACCAGCCTGCTCGGGCTGGTGACACTGCTGCTTGCCGCCTGCGGCGGAGGCACCCAGCAATGGAAGACGACGAACATCACTGGCGTGATGCCGGACCTGAAGTTCACGCTGACCGACGAAAACGGCAAAACCGTTCACGCCGACGCCTGGCGCGGCAAGGTCAAGCTGATGTATTTCGGCTATGCCCACTGCCCGGACATCTGCCCGCTGACGCTGGCGACGGTCGGGCGCGCCATCAGCCAGTTGGGCGATCAATCCGACGCGGTGCGGGTGCTGTTTGTCAGCGTCGACCCGAAGCGCGACCCACCGCCGGTCCTCAAGGAATACACCCAGGCGTTCGGCCCCGAGTTCGTCGGCCTGACCGGCACCCAGGATCAGCTCAAGGCGCTGAGCAAGCGCTATCGGGTCTCGTACAGCTACGGCGAGCCTGATGCCAACGGCGAATACGCCGTCAACCACAGTTCTGCTGTCTTTGTCTTCGACAAGAACGGCGACGTGCGCTTATTGATGAACCGCGAAGACGGCGCCGATGCGATGGCGCACGACCTACGGCAATTGGTGAACGCCTCCTGAGCGAAAAACGATCCCGCCTCGCCAGACTTCCGATTGCTTAAAGCGTTCTCTGACGGTCGGCAGCCCATCCGGCACCGTCTCACTTGCAGGCAGGCTCGCCACGTTTAGCGTCTGAATGCCGGTATCGAACCGGTCACCAAGCATAATTTGGAGAGTGCCGTTGGCCTCGTAAATCAGATCTCCATTGCCGTCCATGTCGATGTCGGCGAACCTGACCTTGTTTGAGTAGGACCCACCCCCAAAGGCAGGATAAAAAACTTTATCGGCAAATGAGCCATCGGGCTGCTGCAGGAAAAACCCGAACATATACCCCGCAAGGCCATTGATTCGATCGCAAATGTTGTGATTGCAAAAACCCACCAGATCCATTCGACCGTCACCGTTCACATCCGCGGGATAAGGAAATGGCAGCGCAGCGACGCTCGTTGGAGCACCTAGTGTTCCATCCCCCTGCTGGTAAAGTACCTCGGAGCCGCCGTAACTGCGAATTAGAGCGTCCAGTAAGCCGTCGCCATTTATATCGAAGGAACCGAAAAGGTCAGGGCCGTCGACATAGTAGGCGATTGACGGTCCAAAGCTGCCGTCCAGTTGTCCAGGGCTGATACGCAGCACGCTTCCGTCATAAGAAACCAGGTCAGAGACGCCGTCCCCGGTAAAATCAGCAACGTCATCAATCTCCCGAAGATAATAGTCGACTGTGGTCAACCGGGAGGAGCCAAGAGTGCCACCCGGTTGCGGCGGGAATATGGCAATGGACTTTCCGCAACCACCTAAAAGGACTGAATTTCTGGTCTGACCCGCTATTGGCGCCACGCCAATTGTTGATGACGAGCAGGACCATGATGAATCGGTGGCAAGCACCACCGGCGGACCAAACATACCATCGTCCTGCAGACGATACTCAATCCCGCCCGAGTTCGGATAGACCAGGTCCAGAAGACCATCGCCGTTGACGTCGGCGAGAATCGCCCCGTACGCAACATCCAGACGAACTGGCGCAGCAAAGCGTCCGGCGCCTTCATTCTCGATGAATGTAAGACTGTCAAAGGATTCAATAACGAAAATATCCTGGTCGCCATCATTGTCGATATCACGAACAAGGAAATCATCAGTGTTGTCTAGAATCACGGCTGGGGAGTCAAAATGGCGGGATGTCCCTACGCCGATAACGACACGCGCTGACCCGGTGTGATATTGGTAGTTGGAATAGAACTTGCGGGAAATTGTGCCGACGTAGGCCCCTGGAACGTCCGCCGTAAACGTTGGCCGCATCAGGCTGCTGTCATTCAGGGCCGCCTGGCTGCCGGACGGGGTCAAAAGAGTCCAGTCTGCAGAGGGCGGCTCGTTGCTGTCGCTGCTGTATCCAAACGAACTCGCGCGACCGTCGAGCGTAACGAGGGTGCCGGCCGACACGAAGTGATCGGCACCTGCGTCCATACCGGCATTAGGTTGGGACTCCCCTTCTGAACCAGCGTGCACCACTATGGCGTCCGAACTCGATCCCGAGCGGTTGGATACCTCGAGTTTCACCACATAATCTCCAGCCGCGCTTGCTACAAGGCTCGGCGTAGCGCTGCGCGCGTTTGAAATTGTTGCCGTAGCTCCGGGCGGAGCCAACTGGAGATTCCAATTAAAATGTACATAATCACCATCCGCCGAGTGACTGAAGCGGCCTTCCAGCTGCACCGGCTTGTCCACGGATGCAGGCATCGGCAGCATCGCATTTGCCTGCGGGCCGCCACTCGGCGTCGGCGCACCAAAAAGATTCTCTGCCGCCCAATCGAGCCGGATTGCCTGGTCGACCAATCCATCGCCAGCTGCATCGAAGCCGATCGAAGCAAATGAGCTGTTGAGAAAACTCACGTTCCCTACCGATGCGCCAGCGCCTTGTATCAGCAGCGCCCCGTCGGCAGGCTGACCGGCAGGATCGTCTCCCTGAAAAACCAATGGCTCTTCGCTATGCACCTCTACATAGCCGATCGCACTGTCGTAAATGCGTCCGGATACTTCTACCGGTTCGTTGACGCCAACAGAATAGCCAACGGTCCTGATGCTGTAATGGTAGAGATTATCCGTCTGAACCAGATCGGCTATATAGCGATCAGCCATGACGTCGATAGCCCCCACCACCGAGATATTCGTATTCGGTCCGGAAAGGTTGAGCGGCGACAAATATACAGTGAGGCGAGGCCGGTCCTCGTCGTAGGTTCTGGTTTTCGGAAAGCGATACTGAATTTGGCCGTCGTAGGCAAAGATGTCGCCACTCTCGACGCGGTACTCGTAATTCTGATAATCGACCGTAATCCAGCCGCCGCCCTCGCTGTAGGATCGGCCTTCGATAATCGCTCTTCCGCCAACCGGTCCCGCCTGGACTTCGTGCAGCGGCTCCGACGGACTCGGTAACGATGGGTGCCAGGATGCGAATCCGATGACCGTGTTGACTGCTCCGTAGGCATCGCTGGTCAGCGCCGGCGTGTTGGACTCGTCGACGGCAACGAGTTGCGTGTTGCCGCTATAGTGCGCTTCCCGCACCGGCGGCGGGTCGTTCGGGACGTGAACCGGGTAGGCAGGACCATTTCCGGCACTTGAAGACGAACGGCCGTCACCCCCGCCGCAACTGGTTGCCATCGCGGCAGCCAGAACGATCGCCGTCAAAAGCCGAATCCGCTTCCCCAAAAACTGCATAGCGCTCCCCTGGTTTTAGTAGTCGATGCCTGTCACGCCATCCCGAGCTGGCCGTCCTCCGGCGCCTGCGGTGCCTTGCGGCTGCGCTGCTTCGCTTTGTACATGCGCTGGTCGGCCAGCGCGTATAAGCTCTCCGCGGCCGCCCCCTCGGCAGGGGCCAGCGCATAGCCGATGCTGACGCTGATCAGGTAATCCCGCCCTCCGACCGCGAACGGCTGCTCGAATACCGACTGGACCTTCGCCGCCACTGTATCGACTGTCGCCTGATCCTGGACGTCCGGCAGCAGCACGGCGAACTCGTCGCCGCCGATGCGCGCCAGCGAGTCGTCCTGGCGCAGACTGTGGCGCAGCCGCTGGGCAATCTGGCGGAGTGCTTCGTCGCCCGCCAGATGACCCAGGTCGTCGTTGATCTGTTTGAAAAGGTCGAGGTCGAGGATCATCAGCGCGAAGCGAAACCCGCGCCGGCGGGTCGCGCCTTCCAGTTCGCGCACGAACATGCGGCGGTTGGGAATGCCGGTCAGCGCATCATGTAGCGCCGCATGCTCGAACCTGAACATCTGCTCTTCCAGCAGCGTCACGAGCATGCCTGCCGCGACCAGGTATTTCGGCAGATTCCAGACGCCGGGTGCGATTTGAATGCTCGGGAACCACGTAGCCATCGCCAGTCCTGCCGGAAACACCAAGGCCCATGCGACGAAGCAGATGGTTGTGAACCACACGCCGATCGCCGCCTTGGGCGCGCCGACGAAAAACACGATGGCGGCGGCGAGAAAATGCCAGCACAACAACCATATCAGCGCGGCATCGAGGCGGCCGACCAGAATCAGCCCCAGCTGAATTCCGTACGCACCAGCAATAAATGCCGCCTTGGCAAATTTCTGCAGGCGGTCGTCCTTGCGCTGATAGGTGCAGTACAAAGCCACGGATGACCCGGCCCCCAGGCCCGTCAAAAGCAGATACAGCGCAGACGAACTGACGCTGTAGGCCAGACAGACGCAAAAGATGACGTCCGGCGCAGCGCCAATCAACGTGATCAAAGGACTGCGCGCCCGGCCCGCGGGCGACGAATCGCTGGCCCACAGGAAGGCGACGCTGCTCAGCAGCAAGGTGGAAATGGCGATTGCCGTCGTGGCTTCGGCGATGATTTGAATATCGGATGGCGCCAGCTCCACCGCGAAATGCACCAAGATCAGCACCCAGCCGAACGCCCAGTAGCGCAGGCGGGCCTGATGCGTGCGCCGCAACAGGAGCAGGAATACCGTTACCAGGCCGCCGATGCCAAGCAGGTCTGGAACAACGGTGTAGTTCATGGCGCTCCCGGGCGAGGCGCTATCAAATACGCAATTCCGTTGCAGCCGGCCTCGCGATGCCCTCTCCGTGGCTACTAATAGGACGTGTTTTTACCCCCCAGGGCGGCAACAGCCAAGGGCGGCCCCTACAGAAGAATAGCAGCATTAGCAGCGGATTGCCCCTGTGCCGCTAGCTGCGCTCGTGAAACGGCCTCAAATCGTCAATTACCACGCGTTTACTGCCCCAGCTATGGTCCACGCTCCCGTCTACCAGATACGGGCCTGGCGTTGTGACACGTGGTGCCAGCCGCGGATAAACCGGCGGCTGGATGACCGTTTCGACCAGACCGGTCTCGTCCTCCAGCGTCAGGAACTGCATGACCCGACCGTCGCCGAGCCGGTGGACGCGGCTGGCCGCTACAATACCGGCAAAGCGCACCGGCCCGGCGCCCACGGGCGTTTGCGATATCTCGGCGGCCGTCCGGCAGCCGATCTCGCGCGCGTCGTCACGCAGGATCTCCATCGGGTGGGCAGTCAGATGCATCTCCAGGTAATCGAGCTCGTTGCGAATCCGCACGAGCAACCGATAGCGGCGCCGCGAATCGTCTTCGGGAAACCCGGTTCGGGCGTGGCGGCCGACAGATTCGAAAGCGCTCCGGCTCAGCTCGCCCTTCAGGCCCTTCACCAGCGCTTCATGCACGAACGGATAAACATCCGCCGACAGCGGCGGCAGGTCGTCGCACGCACCGCTCATAATCAGCGCCCGCGCTTCGCGCGCCGCCAGAGGCACCCGCGCGAGCAGATCATCCATGCTGCGAAAGCGTCCACGACTCGCACGGCTGACGATAACGGCCTCCGCTGACTTACGGCTCAAATGTTTCAACCGGGCAAAGCCGACGCGCACGGCGCTCCCATCCCGCGTCTGCGCCGGCGCGGCGGCGAGTCCTGCCTCATTGACGCTCGGCGGCAACAGGCGCAGGTTGTGGCGCTCCAGGTCCGCGCCGATCGTGCGCAACGGGTATGCGCCACCGTAGCCATTCAGCAGTGCGACAGCCCACGCCACCGGGTGGTGCGTTTTCATGTAAACCGCTGCATACGCCATCACCGCGTAGCTTGTGGCGTGCGCCTTGGCGAATGAGTAGGCGGCGAAGCGCCGGGCGGTGGCCCACGCTGCCCGAGCCAGCGCCGGATCGGAACCCGCTTTATCCGCCGCACCCGCGAAATAGCGCTCCAGTTCAGCCAGCGCCCCGGCATCGTCGCCGGCCGCTATGATGGCGGCGCGAAGCTCATCGGCGGCGGCCAGCGAAAGGCCACCGATCTCGGCAAGCACGCGGATGAGATCTTCGTCGTAAAGCAAAAGGCCCTGGGTTTGACGCAGGCGCTCCGCCAGCACCGGGTGTACCGGTTGCTCCGGTGCCTCGTCGTGCGCGAGCCGCACGTATTCGTGCTTGGCGGCGCCGCCGGCCGCGCCCGGCCGAACCAGCGCCAGCGCCGCCGCGCAGTCGTCGATGCTGCGGATGTCGAGCCGGGTCAGCAGCGCGCGCACCGCCGGGGTCTCCACCTGGAAGCAGCCGATGGTGTCTGCACGGTCCAGGCAATCAAGCACAGACGGATCGTCCAGCGGCAGATCCAAAACGTCCGCACCGCGCGGCTGCCCCGCAAGCGTTGCCGCATCGCTTAGCTGCGTCAGTAGTTTGCTGCCGAGAAGATCGAGTTTTATCAGGCCCGTGCGCGCGATCGAACGCAGATCGTACTGGGTGACGACGAGGCCGCGCGACGCTTTCTCCACGGGGGCGTAGTCGGCAATCGGGGCATCGCCGACGACCAGGCCGGCCGGATGCAACGCCAGGTGCCGAGGCTTGGCAACCAGCCGCAAGGCGAGCAACAACATGCGCAGCTCAGCTGAGGTCGCGCCGGGATAAACCGCCTCCGGGCTAGCTGACATCTCCTCGCCGTCAGGCGGCAGCCGAGCGCTGACGCGCTCGATCAGGCCGCGCCCGGCGCCCAGCGCCTTGAGTCCCTCGCGCAACGCCCCGCGCATCTGAAACCGATGAATCGCGCCCACCATCGCCGTATGGCCGCGGCCGAAGCGGCGGCCGGCCCAGGCGATCAACTCGTCGCGATGGCGCGAACAGACGTCGATGTCGATGTCCGGCGGGCTGGCGCGGCGTGCGTGCAGAAACCGCTCGAACAGCAGGTCGTGCGCTACCGGATCAATGCTGGAAACGCCGCTCAGGTGCACGACCAGCGAACCGATCGCGGAGCCGCGCGCCGCAACCGGAATGGCTCTGGCGCGAGCCGCTTCGGCAATCTCCGCCGCGACCAAAAAGTAGCCAGCGTAGCCGAGCTCGTTGATGACGGCCAGTTCCTGGGCGAGCCGCCGATCGTACACGTCATCCCGATATTGCCGCTGCGCCCGGCGATCTTCGAGCGCCTTGCGACAGAGGCTCCCGAGGAGCTCCATCGGTTTCGCGCCCTCGAACGCCTCGGCGCCCGGGAGGACCGGCGGTCCAGCCGGAAGCTCATACTGGCACGCCGCCGCGATCGTCTCCGCGCCGGCAACAGCCTCCGGAATGTCGGCGTACAGACGCGCTGCCTCGTCGGGAGCGCGAAGCCACCGCTCGGCGGGCTCAATGGTGCCTGAATCCAGAATGTCGACAACCCGGCGTCCTTGCCTGATGGCCATCTGCAGAACGTGCAGGGCATGATCGGCCGCATCAAGCAAAACGACCTCGGGGTCGGCGACAAGGCGCACGCCGAGGCGACGGGCTGTCCGCACGGCAGCCGACTGCTGCTCCAGCCCGATCGGCCGCACCAGCAGCAGCCCGATATCCGCCGGTTCCAGATCTTCCGCTTCGGCAAGTCGTTCCAGCGTCTCTTCGTCGCCCGTCAGCACGAACAATCCCGCCGACAGGCCCGCGAGCGCCGCAACCGGATCCGCAGCGATGCGCTGCTCTGCGGCCGTGCCGCTCCCGCCGCGGCGGCGGCTGACGATGCGGCACAGATTCCGGTATCCGGTCTCCTCCCTCGCCAGCAGCACCAGCCGGCCTGCCTGATCGCCGGGACTCCGCTTGCCGGCGTTCGGGCGCAGCTCGGCACCGCTGATCGGCCGGATGCCTCGCGCCCGGCAGAGATCATGAAACTGCGGCTGGCCGGCGAGACTGTCGATGTCGGTCAGCGCAAGCGCCGGATAACCCAGCGCAGAGGCACGCTCGACCAGCGCCTCCGGCGAGGCGGTGCCATAGCCGAAGGAATAGTCGCTCTTGACGTGCAGCGGGATAAGCATGATCAGACCGTAACGGTTTTATACTGTCATTTAAGCAAAGGAAGGCGAATATGACAGACACGGACGTCACGGCTGCGGATTTTCTGCCCGCACAGCGCTCGATGAGCGCGCTCCAGCGCGCGGCGGCATCCTGTCGCGGCTGCGATCTTTATGAAGCCGCCACACAAACAGTATTCGGTGAAGGGCTGAAGCGATCCCGGTTGATGCTGGTCGGCGAGATGCCGGGCGACAAGGAAGATCTCGCCGGCAAACCTTTCGTCGGGCCGGCCGGACGGCTACTCGACGAAGCGCTCGAAGAAGCCGGTATCGACCGCAGCGACGCCTACATCACCAACGTGGTCAAGCATTTCAAATGGGAGCCGCGCGGCAAGCGCCGGCTGCACAAGACACCGAACCGGCGCGAAGTCGGCGCCTGCCTGCCGTGGCTTGAGGCCGAAATCGCGCTGGTAAAACCGGCAGTCTTCGTCTGCCTCGGCGCCACCGCCGCGAAGGCGCTGCTCGGCCCCGGCTTCCGGGTGACCGAGCAGCATGGCCGGTTCGTGAACTCGGATTGGGCCGAGCACACGATGGCGACGGCGCATCCGTCGGCGGTCCTCAGGATGCGCGATCGCGAGTCGCGCGAGCGGGCCAGGCGCGAACTGACGGCGGACCTGGCGACGGCCGCGCGGGTGCTCGACGGCGGCTAGTCCTCGTCCGGGTGCATCTGGTACTCGTGCGGCGGCGTGTTGCCGGCCAGGTACCGCACGAAATAGTCCCAGCGGCGGCGCGTGATGTACGACGACAACTTGCCGTAGCCGTGGTGCGCATTGGGCACCAGCAGCAGATCGAAGTCCTTGTTCGCCTTCATCAGCGCCTGCACCACCAGCATGGTGTTGCTCATCGGCACGTTGTCGTCCATCGTGCCGTGCACCAGCATCAGATGGCCTTTCAGGTTGGCCGCATGCGTCTGGTTGGCGGCCTTGTCGTAATTCGTGCTGCCGTCCTCGCGCTCGACCAGCAGCCCCTGGAACTTTTCGCCCCAGTCGTTTTCGTAGTTGCGATTGTCGTGGTTGCCGCTCTCCGACCAGGCAACCTTGAAAAAGTCCGGATACATGAACATCGCGTCGGTGCTCGCGAAACCACCGCCGGAATGGCCCCAGATGCCGACACGGCTCAAGTCGATCCACGGGTAGCGCTCGGCCAGTTGCTTGATGCCGGCCACCTGGTCCGGCAGCGTGTTGTCGTGCATGTTGCCGTACCACGTGTCGTGGAACGACTTCGAGCGCCACGGCGTCCCCATGCCATTGATCGCGACGACGACGAACCCGAGCTCCGCCAGCGCCTGATGGCCGCCGCGCGCCGACCGGAAGCTGAAGCCGCGCACCGAGCCGGTCTGCGGGCCAGGATAAATGTAATCGATGACCGGGTACTTTTTGTGCGGATCAAAGTTCGTCGGCTTGAACATCATGCCGTACAGCGCAGTCTTGCCGTCGCGAGCCTTGACCACGAACGGCATCGGCGGCACCCAGCCGGTGGCCTTGAGTCGCGAGATATCAGCCCGGGCGACCGTCGCGATGACGTGGCCGTCCGAGGAGGCGCGCAGCACGGTTACCGGCGGCTCGGCCGGCGTGGAATAGCTATCGACGAAGTACGTGCCATCCGGCGACATCGTGATCGTGTGGTCGGCGTGCTCCGGCGTCAGCAGCACCGGCTCGCCGCCGTCGAGGCTGACCTTGAAGAACTGCCGGTAGTACGGATTGACGCCCGGCTCACGGCCGACGCCGACAAACCATAACGTGCGCGAATCGCGATCGAGATGGCGTACCTGCGTGACGTTGCCGTAGCCAGTCGTGATCGCGTGCTTGAGCTTACCGGTATCGAGATCGTGCAGGTACAGGTTGCCCCAGTTGGTGCGCTCGGAGAACCAGATGAATTCGCCGGCCTTCGGCAGGTACTGCCAGTTGACCATGCCGCGGCCGCTTTCGTAATAGGTTTTGACGCTGTCTTCGAAGACGGTCCGCACTTCGCCGCTGCTCGCATCGACGATGCGGAACCATTCGTGCTGGCGGTCGCGCGACGTCGACACCAGCGCGAAGCTGTCGCTGTCGGGCGCCCATTTAACATCGCTCCACGCGTGCCGGTCGCGCCCGCAGGCGAGCGTATCGCACAGGCTGGAGAGGCGCTGCTCCGGCGGCATCTTCACATGCACGAGCTTGCCGCTCTTCACGTTGATGACCACCGGCTCGACCATGAACACGTGCTCGTCGCCCGGCAGCGGGTATTTCCACGCTTCGAGCTTCGGATGGCCGACCTTCGTCTTGAGCGTGTACATGTTGCCGACCTTGCGCTGGTCCTGCCGGTAGGTCGCGACCTGGGTCGAATCCGGCGACCATTTCACGATCGCCCCGACATCATGGATCCAGCCGGCGTTCCCGGTGGCGTAGCCGTAGTTCTCGACGCCGTCGGTGGTGAGTTGCGTTTCTTCACCGGTCGCGTTATCGCGCAGCCACAAATTCCAGTCGCGGATGAACACGGCATACTCGCCGCTGGGCGACAGCACGCCCGGCTCGTCCCCCGGCTTATGCGCAAGCTCGGACTTTTTATCGATGCACTCGCCAGCGCCACTCAACTCACAGAAGTAGTGCTCGCCGTTGAGGACAATGTCGAAGCGACCGTCAACGATTTCGTAATCATCAATACCGAGTTCGTCGGCCTCAACCGGCTCTTCGACAACCGCATTGAGCGCCTTCGCCAGCTTCTCCTGATCGAATGCCGGTTCCACCTTGCCGGTTGTCGCGTCCATCACCCGATAGTGATCGCCGGAAGCGTCGTGGTCGACGTACCAGAAATGAGAATCGTCCAGCCAGTGGACGTACCGCACGGCATGATCAATGAGCGGCCGCGTGTTGTAGCCCATAAAGCGCTCGGCGCGCGCATAATCGGCATCCGTAAGCGGCCGCGCCTGAGCGCTGACACTCGCAACACACGCCGAAACCATCAAGACCAGCAGCGCGCGCTGCCCTCTCGTCATCAAAGCCATTCGGGCACTCCTCAACCGGGACCTGCGGCGGTCTCGGCAGCAATTATCCAAGGGTTCATCCCTATTGTACGATATCGGCCAAACGGTAGACTGAAGCCATTGCCAGATGGACCTGAGCAAGAGCCGAGGTCGGCGCAAGGATGTGCCGAAACCTCGGCTTGTTTTTTTGTGATTCCGGCAACCTTCCAGCGGAACCCCGCATTGGCGCCTTGCAGCAAAGGGCGCTGCATAATCAACGTTCTGGTTCAGGGCAACAACCGCAACAACTTGTCCCGCCCCATCAGCTTGCATTAAATTTACCGCCCGGCAGACTACAAGACCCCTTCGAGGCTGCGGCGAATGGCATCTTCAAGCCCGTACATGGACGCGCAACGCCGGGCACGGGTCCCCCGCTTCACTTTATTTCCTGCCTCTCTTGAACGCTGTTGCACCAGCCCCAATATTGGGTTGCCGTTGAGGTGAACCATAAATCTTGCATGGGAGGCCAGATGGATCAACGCAGTTCGCCCGTCACCAAGCCGCCGTCGCCCCAGTTACAGAAAGTCCCCACCGGCATTGACGGGTTCGATGAAATTACCCTCGGCGGTCTGCCGCAGGGACGGTCGGCGCTGCTATGCGGTGCCGCCGGCTGCGGGAAGACGGTTTTCGGGGTCACTTTCCTGGTTGAAGGCGCCACCCGCTTCGACGACCCTGGCGTATTCGTGAGTTTCGAGGAGACCGCTCCCGACCTCACCACGAATGTGGCGTCGCTGGGGTACGACCTGCAGGACTTGATCGACCGGCATAAACTCATCATCGACCACGTTCAGGTGGAGCGCAGCGAAATCGAGGAAGCCGGCGAATACGATCTGGAAGGCCTGTTCGTCCGCCTCGGCTACGCGATCGACAGGATTGGCGCAAAGCGGGTGGTTCTCGACACGCTCGAATCCCTGTTCGCCGGTCTGTCGGACGCCGCGATCCTCCGCGCCGAACTGCGCCGGCTGTTCGCATGGCTCAAGAGCAAGGGCGTTACCGCGATCATCACCGCCGAGCGGGGCGAGGGACAACTGACGCGCCACGGTCTGGAGGAGTATGTTTCGGACTGCGTGATCCTGCTCGACAACCAGGTTTACGACCAGATCGTGACGCGGCGGTTGCGGGTGGTGAAATACCGCGGCTCATCCCACGGCACGAACGAATACCCGTTCCTGATAGACGCAGGCGGCATCACGGTGCTGCCGATCACGTCCGTCGGGCTCGCCCATGAGGTGCTGGACGAGTTGGTCCCGACCGGCATAGCGGGTATCGACGGCATGCTGAGCGCCGGTGGCTATTACCGCGGGTCGAGCATCCTGGTTTCCGGCGCCGCCGGCACCGGCAAAACCATATTCGGCGCACAATTCGCGAATAGCGTCTGCGCACGCGGCGAGCGCTGCCTCTATTTCGCCTTCGAGGAGTCGCCGCACCAGATCGTGCGCAACATGCGTTCGGTCTCGCTGGACCTTCGCAAGCACGTGGATGCCGGACTGCTGGCCTTCAAGGCGGCCCGGCCGTCGCTGCACGGCTTCGAAATGCACCTAGCGGGCATGTATCGCGACGTCGAGCAATTCAAACCCGCCGCGGTGGTGGTGGATCCGATCTCCGCCTTCCGCGGACCGGCGGGCGAAATCCATGCAGCGCTGCTGCGGATCGTCGACATGCTGAAGGCGCGCTGCATCACCGCGGTTTTCACCAGTCTGTCGCCGGCCATTCAGCACCAGATGACCGACGCCGACCGCAGCGTATCGTCCCTGATGGATGTGTGGATATCATTGTTCGATGTCGAAGCTAACGGCGAGCGCCACCGCGGCCTGCACGTGATCAAGTCGCGCGGCATGAGCAATTCGAACCAGTCCCGCGAATATCTGCTGACGGACGAGGGGATGCATCTGCGCGACCCGCAGTTTAAGCTGCCCGTATCTTCGCGGAGTGAAGTGTAATGAACGAGGCTTCTCCACAGGCCGCTGCGGAAACCGTCCATCTGCGCCTGTACGTCGCCGGGCAAACGGAAAAGTCGGTCGCCGCGCTGGCCAACCTGCGGAAGCTGTGCGAGGCGCACCTGGCGGGAAAGTACACGATTGAAGTCATCGACCTGACGCAAAACCCGCAACTGGCCGAAGGCGACCAGATTCTGGCGTTGCCGACGCTCGTCCGCCGCCTCCCGCCGCCGCTGAAGAAAATCATCGGCGACCTGTCGAACACGGAACGCGTTCTGGTCGGGCTCGACATCCGCCCGCGGGAAACGCCATGACCGACAAGCCATCGCTACGGCCGCGGACCAGCGACCCGCCGCTCATTCCAGCCGCTGATCGTTACCTGCTGAGACTCTATGTCAGCGGCGGAACCGAACGATCGACCCGCGCGATCGAAAACCTGCGTCACGTCTGCGAACGGCATCTCGACGGCCGCTACGACCTGGAAGTCATCGATATCTATCAACATCCGGAGGCGGCCCGCGCGGCGCAAATCGTTGCTGCGCCGACCCTCGTCAAGGCCACGCCGGCTCCGTTGCGGCGCATCATCGGCGACCTGTCCGATCAGCACAAGGTGCTGCATGCTCTGAATCTCACTTCGCTGCCTACTCCACCAGACGTTATCGGTTGAGCTGATGAACAGTACTGCCAACGACACCTCCCGATTTGACGAACTCGAAGCGCGTCTGCGTGAAGCCGAAGAAACGCTGGACGCGATCCGCAACGGTGAAGTCGATGCCGTTGTGGTCGGCCCGGCGGACCGGCAACAGGTTTACACGCTGGAAAGCCCGGATCGCCCGTACCGCCTTTTCGTCGAGCAGATTCAGGAAGGCGCAGTGACGCTGTCGGCGGAGGGCACCATTCTTTACTGCAACCGGCGGTTCGCGGAGATGCTCGCCATGCCCCAGGAACAGGTCACTGGCGGCTCGATCAACCGCTTCATACTTGCGGAGCAGAAAGGCCGGTTCGAGCAGTTACTGGATGCCAGCGCCGCCGGTGGCAGCCGAGAAGAATTCGACTTGGTAGCCGGCGACGGCACCTTGATGCCTGCGTATCTGTCTCTCGTCGAGCTCGCCCGGGAGCCCACCCGGCGCGTCTGCGGCATCGTCATGGATCTGACCCAGCAGCGGCAGGCGGAACAGCGACACCGCGCCGCGGAGGAAAGTCTGCAAATCGCGCTCGAAGCCTCCGGCATGGGGCATTGGAACGCCGACCTTGTCGCCGGCACCACGCATCGCTCCCCGTCTTGCGATGCCATCTTCGGCCGCGAGCCGAATCTGCCGTGGAACCGCGATATCTTTATCGATCACGTCCATCCGGAAGATCGCGACACGGTCGCGAAACGTCTTGAGGCACTTGGGGACGGGGACCGCCTGGAGCTGGAATGCCGTATTCGGCGCAGGGATAACGACGCCGTCCGGTGGATACGCCTCAACGGCAAGGTCTACTACGACGACGGCAAACCGGTGCGGGCTGCCGGTGTCGTCGCCGACATCACCGCTTGGCATCAGCTTGAAGAGCAATTTCATCAGGCGCAAAAGATGGAGGCGGTCGGCCAATTGACGGGCGGCCTGGCGCATGACTTCAACAACCTGCTGGCGGTCATCGTGAGCAGCCTCGGCATTGCGCAACGGCGCCTGTCGAAGGCGGATCCGACGCTGGCGCGCCAGTTGAACCACGCGGAGCAGGCCGCGCACCGCGGGGCGGCCTTGACGCGGCAATTACTTTCCTTTTCGCGGCGTCAGAGCCTGCTGCCGCGGGTCGTCTGCATCAACGACCTGCTGGATGACCTTGAACCGCTGATACGCGGGGCAGTCGATGAAAAAGTTGACGTGCGGATCGACACGGGAGATAGCGCCTGCCACTGCAGGATCGATCCCAATCAACTCGAGTCGGCCATCCTGAACCTCGCGATCAACGCCCGGGACGCGATGGCAGGGTCCGGCACGCTGCGAGTCGAGGCACGGGCCGTTGAACTCTCTGCCACCAATATGGAATCGCTATCTGATGCCCCTCCGGGTCAATATGTAAAGCTGTCTGTCGTGGACACCGGAATGGGAATGGCGCCGGAGGTGCAGTCCAGGATCTTCGATCCGTTCTTTACGACGAAGGAAATCGGCAAGGGATCGGGGCTGGGCCTCAGCATGGTGTACGGCTTCGTCAAGCAATCGAACGGTCATATCGAGATCGACAGCGAGATCGGACGGGGCACCGCGATCCACCTCTATCTGCCATGGGCCGAGCAGCCTGTAGTAGCGGCAAAGCCCGACACCGATCGGCTCAACGACAATTCACAATCCGTGTTAGTTCTGGTCGTGGAAGACGACCCCCACGTCCGCTCGATTGTGGTCGACCTGGTTCGCGATCTCGGTCATAGCGTTATCGAGGCCGCGAACGCCACCGACGCGCTCAAAGCCATCGAAGAGCGCTCTGATGTCAATTTTCTGTTCACCGACATCGTCATGCCCGGTGGCATGAGCGGCACCGAACTCGCCCGCGAAGCGCGCCGCCGACGGCCGCAACTGGCAGTCCTGCTCACGACCGGGTTTACTACCGAATCGCTCAGCGAAGGACCGAACTCGGGCGAACGGTTCCACATCCTCCAAAAGCCTTACGCGCGGAGCGAACTCGTGACGGCAATCGAGGCTGCGCTGGCCCAGACGCATGAGCCGGTGTCGCAGGCGTGACTATGTGATCAAGTCTCTGCCGTATCCGGCAGCGGACTCGTGTAGGTATGGAAAAATGGTGGCCGGGGACAGAATCGAACTGCCGACACGGGGATTTTCAGTCCCCTGCTCTACCAACTGAGCTACCCGGCCCTTTTGACAAAATGACGGTCATCGCGAGCTACCCGGCCTGGAGCGGCCTGTTGCAAGCCTGACCTTCGCGAGGGACGGGTATTACACCTGCGAAGCGTGCCGGAGTCAAGGGTATAGCCTGTTTTGACACCCCGGCGGCGGGCGGCTACTCTGGAATCAGGTCCATTCTGCCGTTCCGGCCTACGTCCTCATGTCCAGCTTGCTTCAGGCCCGTCCGCGTTCGGGGGCGTCCATTGTGGACGACTATCTGCGTGTGCGCGCGGCAACGCTCGACCTGTGCCGGACCCTGGAACCGGAAGATTACGTCGTGCAGAGCATGCCGGATGTGAGCCCGACGAAGTGGCATCTGGCGCATACGAGCTGGTTCTTCGAGCACTTCATTCTTGAGCCGCGCGCCAGCGGCTACCGGGTGTTCGACCCGGCGTTCAACTTCCTGTTCAATTCCTATTACTACACTGTCGGCAGTATGCATCTGCGCTCGCAGCGTGGCCTATTATCCCGGCCGACTGTCGCCACGGTCGAGGCATATCGGCGTCACGTGGACAACGCGATGGCGGCGCTGCTTGCCGAGCAGGTAGGCGATGCCGAGCTGGAAGGATTGGTGACGCTGGGCCTCAATCACGAGCAGCAGCACCAGGAACTGCTGCTGACCGATATCAAGCACGTGTTTTCGGTGAATCCGCTGAAGCCTGTCTGGCGGGAGCTGGCTATGCCGGCCTCAACGCCGCCGCCGGGGTTGGAGTTTGTCGAGCGCGCCGCTGCAACGACTGCCATCGGCCACGCCGGCGCCGACTTCTGCTTCGACAACGAGACGCCGCGCCACGACGAGTTGATTCCGGCGCATGCCATCGCCGATCGGCTGATTACCAACGGCGAGTTCCGCGACTTCATTCGCGACGGCGGTTACGAGACGCCCGAGCTTTGGCTGTCGGACGGCTGGGCGACGATACATGCCGAAGGCTGGTGCCACCCGCATTACTGGAGCGACGACCTGGAGCAGGAGTTCACGCTCGGCGGCTTACGGGGGCTCGATCCGAATGCGCCGGTTGCACATGTCAGCTACTACGAAGCGGACGCGTTCGCCCGCTGGGCCGGCGGGCGGCTGCCGCGCGAACCGGAGTGGGAATCGGCCGCGGCGGATCAGCCGGTTGACGGCAACCTGGTTGAGAACGGCCATTTTCATCCGGTAGCGCCGCGTGGCGGCAATCGTCAGTGGTTCGGTGACGTCTGGGAATGGACGTCGAGCCCGTATGTCAGTTATCCGAACTTCAAGCCGCTGGCCGGCTCGCTCGGCGAGTACAACGGCAAGTTCATGTGCAACCAGTTCGTCCTGCGCGGCGGCTCGTGCGTGACGCCGCGCGACCACGTGCGCGCGACGTACCGCAACTTCTTCCCGCCGGCTGCGCGCTGGCAATTCACCGGTATTCGACTCGCGAAGGATTTATGAGCGATACAGCCACCGATATAGACCTTCTTGACCTGCACCCGTCGCGGGCAGACCTGAGAACCGACGTGCTTCACGGCCTGCGCCAGCCGCAGAAGTGGATATCGTCGATGTACTTCTACGACGAGCGCGGCTCGCAGTTCTTCGATGAGATCTGCCAGCTGCCGGAGTACTACCCGACGCGCACCGAAATCAGCATCATGGAAAACGATGCGGAGGAGATGAGCGAGCTGCTGGGGCAGAATGTTTTGCTGGTCGAGTTCGGCAGCGGCAGCAGCGTGAAAATCCGCGTGCTGCTGGAACACCTGGATCGGCTTGCGGCCTATGTTCCGGTCGAGATTTCCCGCGAGCACCTGATGAATAGTTCCCGAGAGTTGCAGGAAAGCTATCCGGACATTGCCATTCTGCCGGTATGCGCGGACTTCACGGCCCCATTCGATCTACCCGAACCGCCGCAACCGGCGGCTCGCAACGTGGTCTATTTCCCCGGTTCGACGATCGGCAACTTCGAACCGCCGGATGCGCTCGACCTGCTGCGCCAGATGCGCCGGGTGGCCGGCGACGGCGGTGCGCTGCTGATCGGCGTGGACATAAAAAAGGATCCGTCGATTCTCGAGCGGGCTTACGACGACGCGGCCGGCGTGACGGCGGCGTTCAACAAGAACATTCTGACGCGCCTCAACCGTGAACTCGGAGCGGATTTCGACCTCGCGCACTTCCACCACCGCGCGGTGTGGAACCCCGAGCACAGCCGCATCGAAATGCATCTGGTGAGCGACCGGGCGCAGACCGTGCATATCGCCGGCGAAACGATTTCATTCGCGCAGAACGAGTTCATCCACACCGAGTCGAGCTACAAGTATCTGCCGGATGAGTTTGCGCGGCTGGCCGGCGAAGCGGGATTCGCGGTGGAGCACGTCTGGATCGACCCGGCCGGGCTCTTCAGCGTGCAGTATCTATCTTCGGTCTGATTTAGTCAGCTTCCGGCGGCACGTAGTCTTCCGGCTTTTCCGAGCCTTCGCCGAAAAAGAACTTTTCCATTTCCTGTTCGAGGAACTTGCGCGCCTTCGGGTCGATCGGCGAAAGCCGGTATTCGTTGAGCAGCATGGTCTGGTGCCGCACCCAGCGCTGCCAGCCCTCCTTCGAAACGTTCTCGTAAACGCGCCGGCCGAGATCGCCCGGATACGGCGGCCGGTCGAGGCCTTCCGCTTCGTGCTTGAGCACGACGCACTGAACTTGACGTGTCATTGATATCTTCCTTCTAACCATTTTCTGATGGGCGCCGGCAGGCCGATGCCGAGCTGGCCGTTGTACCAGACGTAGCGAGAAGCGTCCATGACGCCCGCGACCGTTACGGTGACTACCGTCGGCTCGGCTCGCAGGCGAAAATGAGTGAAATCATGAGTGAACGCCAGCGCGGTCTCAGCCGCTTTCGGACGCAGTCCCAACTGTGTGCACTGCTCCTGCGCGTCCGCGTCGTCATCCAGTTCCGGGAAACTCCACAATCCGCCCCAGATACCCGCCGGCGGACGTCTTTCCAACAGTACTGCGCCACCGCACTCGACGACCAGCAAGCGCCTGGTACGCTCCGGATACGCACGCCGCGCACGCGGCGTGGGAAATTTGCTCTCCCGTCCTTCGCGATGGGCGGCGCAGCCGGCTTGCTGCGGGCAACGCTGGCACGCAGGATTTCGCCGCGTGCAAACGGTAGCGCCCAGATCCATGATTGCCTGCGTGTATGAGGCGCAATCGACCCCGGGCGTATGCGCATCGGCGAACTCCCACAGCTCGTCGACGACGCGTTTGTCGCCGGGCCAGCCGGCTATCGCGTGATAGCGCGCAAGCACGCGCTTGACGTTGCCGTCCAGAATCGCGTGCCGTTGTCCGCGGCTGAGCGACAGTATCGCCCCCGCGGTCGAGCGGCCGATGCCGGGCAAGGCTACCAGATCTTCGATCGACTCCGGCAGCACGCCTTCGTACCGCTCGACAACAACGTGCGCGGCGCGATGCAAATGCCTTGCGCGCGCGTAGTAACCGAGACCGGACCATAACGCCAGTACGTCGTCGAGCGGCGCCGCCGCCAGCGCGGCGACATCCGGTAACTGCGTCATGAAGCGTTCAAAATATGGAATAACCGTCGCCACCTGCGTCTGCTGCAGCATGATCTCGGAGACCCATACGCGATACGGCGTCGGGTTCCGCTGCCAGGGCAGATCGTGGCGGCCGTGCTGCCGGAACCAGGCCAGCAGCCGCGACGCAAACGCATCCGCCCCGACGACCAGGACGCTATCGTCAGCCCCCATCGTCACCGCCGGAATTGAACAGCCCCTTCAACCTGTCCTGAAGTTTGTCCTTCAGCTCGTCCTTTTTCTCTTCAATGCGGCTTCTGGCCTTTTCCTTGAGGCGGCTTTCAAATGCGTCGCGCAGCGCCGGAAATGCATCCAGCGACGCGAAGTCGCCCTGGATATGAATGGGAATGGTGCGACCTTTGAGCTTTTGCAGCTCGCCGCGCGCCTTCACGTCGGGCACCTTGACGATCTTCGCCTGCAGATCGTATTCGACATCGCGCTGCACGAGATCGATCGTGCCGTGCCCGTTCAGCCGCATGAACGGCAAACGCGCCTCGAAATCCTTGTTGTGCAGCACGCCGTTCTGAATCACGCCGCTGCCGCTCAACGCGACGAACTCGGTGCGCCTGGGCCCGGCCTGTTTCGGCGGCTCCTGCTTCTTCAGCAACGCATAGGCACGATCGATTGCGCTCCACAGGTCCACGCCCTCCACGGCGCCATGCTGCACCTTGAACCCGACCTTGCCATCCAGCGTTTGCTTCAAGGCGCCGACCGTCTCACCCTGGCCGTTGAAGGCGATGTTCATACTCGCGGTGCCGCTCAAAAGCTTCTTGCCGAGCAGGTCCTGCAACAGCGGCGAAAAATGAATATTGGTGAGTTGCTGGTTCGCAGACAGCTTGAGTCCCTTGCCTGCCGCGGCCGCGGTGACTTCGCCGCTGTAGGTGCCGCCGTACAGCGAAGCGGTGAGCGGCTTCAGATGGACGGTTCCCTTGACCGCGTCGACGCCCAGAGTTACATCGTTCGCTGTCATGTCGAGCAGCTTGAACGTGCCGATGGTCAGCTTGCCATGCAGGTTCAGGCCGCGCAGCCGGTCGCCCGGCAGCCTGATGTTGTCCAAGGCGCTGATCGGAATCTGCTTGGCGGCGTGCTCCTTGCCGGCGGGCAGGTAGCGGTCCGCGTTGAACCGGTCGGCCGTCAGCGTGAACGCGAGCGCGTGGGTATCGAAATCCGGCATCGCCAGCCGGCCCGAGAAATGCGTGTCGTCGAGCGTGGCGTTGAGGTTGTTGAGCGCCGCGGAGCCGCGGGTCGCTTCGATGTCCGCCGACAGAGACGCGTGACGCAGCACCGTCGAATCCTCGGGTTGCACTTCCCGGCCCATCGTTGCCAGCACCTTGCGCGGCGAGAATTCCGGCACGACGAGGATGCCGGTGATCTTCGGCTGGTCGTTGAGCCCGGAGCCCTGCAGGACCGCGTGTGCCTGGACGCCCAGCGCGTTGAGCTTCAGATCCTTGAGCTGAAACGTCCCGGCACGCTGATCGAGCTGCAGGCTTTGCCAGTTGGCCTTGACGTGGGTCGGCTGCGCCGGCAGGTTCGCACCACGGGCGGCAACTTCGATCATGCCGTCGGTCAGGTTGTACTGCCCGGAGTCGGGATACAGCGTGGCCGTTGTCTTGATGCCGACGTTGGCGTGCAGTACCGGCCGAATGCGATCGACCGCGAAGTTCATCTTGAGCGGGAACGCCTCGCCGGCGTGCACCTGGCCTATCGTCACGTTCGCATCACGCACGCGGTAGTGCTCGTCGGTCATCGCGTCGCGCCAATTGATGGTCGCGCCGCGCAACTCGATGGAGTCGACCGTGATATTGCCGAGCCGGCGCTGGCCGGCCCCGTTTCCGCCCGCCGATTTTGGCTGTCCGCCGGCGAGCAGATCCTGCCAGTTGGTCTTGCCCTGGGCATTCCGCGCCAGGTTCAATTCCAGCCCCTGGAGCTTGAGCGTGCCCACCTCGGGATGATCGCCCAGCAGCGACAACAACCGCACCCGCACTTCCATGTTGTCGATCGTCGCAAACGGCTCGGGCCCGAAGCCGGGCGCGTTACTCAGCGTGGTTTGACCAACCACGACGCCTAGCCACGGGAACAGGGACAGCTCGATGTCGCCTTTTATCGCCAGGGTGCGGTCGGTATTGTCCGCGACCGCGGCCTCGATGTCGTCGCGATAATCGTTCGGGTCAATGACCTGCGGAATGATCAGCACGGCCGCGATGATCAGAACGATGATCACGCCGATGACGATGCCGAATATTTTTAGTGCTTTTTTCATGCGTGGTCTTCCGAAGCGATAGACCTACATTAAGGCGGATTAACGATTAGAGCAAAGGATTGGGCAGCGGGAACAATGGAGCGGGTGATGGGAATCGAACCCACGTCATCAGCTTGGGAAGCTGAGGTTCTACCATTGAACTACACCCGCAGGCCGGGGCTATTGTAGCTTGGCGGCTGGCGGGCGGGAAGGCCCGGCTCCCAGTGTTAAAATACCCGGATGCAGATCACTCTGAATGGCGAAAGCGCCGATTTCCCCGACGACCTAACGGCAACCCGGCTGATCGAGCAGCTTGAGCTCGGCGGCCGGCGCATCGCGATGGAAGTCAACGGCGAGATTGTGCCGCGCAGCCGTTACACCGAATACACATTTCAGCCCGGCGATCGCGTCGAGATCGTGCACGCGATCGGGGGCGGATAAAAGAGGAAGCCATGAACAGCCAGCCCGCAATGCAAATGGATCTCGGCGACGACAGCTTCGAGCTCGCCGGCAAGCGCTACCAGTCGCGCCTTCTGGTCGGCACCGGTAAATACAAGGACCTGGAGGAAACCGGCCGGGCGATCGAAGCCAGCGGCGCGGAAATCGTCACCGTCGCGATCCGCCGCAGCAACATCGGCCAGAATCCGGACGAGCCGAACCTGCTCGACGCGGTGCCGCCCGACCGCTACACGATTCTGCCGAACACCGCCGGCTGCTTCACTGCCGAGGACGCGCTGCGCACCTGCCGCCTCGCCCGCGAGCTGCTTGACGGCCACAACCTCGTCAAGCTCGAAGTGCTCGGCGATCCGAAGACGCTGTTCCCGGATATGGTGCAGACGCTCGCGGCTGCCGAAGCGCTGGTGAAGGATGGCTTCGACGTGATGGTCTACACGACGGACGACCCGATCTTCGCCAAGCGGCTGGAAGAAATGGGCTGCATCGCGGTGATGCCGCTGGCCGCGCCGATCGGCTCGGGACTCGGCATCCGCAACCCGTACAACATCATGACGATCGTCGAAAACGCGAACGTGCCGGTGCTCGTCGACGCCGGCGTCGGCACTGCCTCGGATGCCGCGATTGCGATGGAACTCGGCTGCGACGGCGTGCTGATGAACACGGCAATCGCGCAGGCGAAAAACCCGGTGCTGATGGCCTCGGCCATGCAGAAAGCCGTGGCAGCCGGCCGCGAGGCATTCCTCGCCGGGCGCATGCCGCGGCGGCGCTATGCGAGCGCCTCGTCGCCGCTGGAAGGCGTTATTGCTTGACTGGTTCCGAGAGCCGGAGCACCGCTCCGCGAATCCGCAGCTTTGTCCGCCGCGAAGGCCGCCTGACAGCCGGGCAGGCGCGCGCGCTCGACCGCCTGTGGCCGCAATACGGGCTGAATTTCACGTCACAGCCGGTTGATCCCGAGGCCGTCTTCCGCCGCCATGCGCCGCTGACGCTGGAAATCGGCTCCGGCAATGGCGAAGCGCTCGCCGCGGCCGCCGCCGAACAGCCGGACCGGGACTTCCTCGGCGTCGAGGTGTATCGCCCCGGCGTTGGCCGGTTGTTAGGCGAGATCGAGACGCGCGGACTCGAAAACGTGCGCGTCATCAGCCACGACGCGGTCGAGGTGCTCGAGTCGATGCTGCCGTCCGCCAGCCTCGACCAGGTGCTGATCTATTTCCCCGATCCCTGGCCGAAAAAGCGTCACCACAAGCGCCGCCTGGTCCGGCCGGACTTTCTCCCGACGCTGGCGCGCGCGCTCAAGCCCGGCGGCCGGCTGGAGCTGGCAACGGACTGGGAAGACTACGCGCAACAAATGCTCGAGGTGCTGTCGGCCGCGCCGGATTTCAGCAATCTCGCTTCGTCCGGCAGCTTCGCCGAACGTCCGCCCTACCGCCCGCAAACGCGCTTCGAACGGCGCGGCATGAAGCTCGGGCACGGCGTCTGGGACGTCATCTTCCGGCGCAACTGACACACGCCCAAATCCCGGTTGCACGACGCAATCGAGAAGCCTATAACTGACCCGAAGGCAGGATGGCGGGAGGCCGTATGGATAGCGACCCGGAATTTCCACCCGTTGCGGTGGGCGACTGGTATCAGACAATGAGTGGCGATCTGCTGGAAGTAGTCGCCGCGGACGAAAGCGAGGGCACCATTGAGGTGCAGTATTTCGACGGCACCGTAGCGGAACTCGACACCGAGTCGTGGCACGACAGCATTCTTGGCCCGGCGTCACCGCCGGAGGACTGGTCCGGCTCGCTCGATGTCAGCCGTGAGGACTACGGCATCGACGGTGAGGACATGACGAGCGACTACTCGAACGCCCGCCGCTACCTCGACTGACCTTCGTACGCAACGACAGCGCCGTTCTCCACGCGCACGTCGATCTGCTGCAGGCTCCGCCCGCGGCACGGCCCCAGTACGCACACGCCGGTTGATATGGCGAATATCGCCCCGTGCCCGGCGCACATGATCTGGCTGCCGTCGCGGGTCAGGAACTTGTCCGGCCCCCAGTTCAGGTAGCGCGCCGTGTGCGGGCACAGGTTCAGGTAGCCATACACCTCGTTGCCCTGGCGCACGGCGAAGCACTCCCGGCCGTTAAGCGTGAACTCCTTCGCGCCCGGGTCTTCGATCTCGTCAAGCCTGCAGATTTCGGTTTGCGTCATTGGTCCGTCAGTTCCACTCGCCGGGACAGCCACCACCACAGCAACAGCGTCGGGACGATCGACAGAGTGCTGAACACAAAGAATGCCGTATAGCTGCTCGCCTCGACGATATAGCCGGACATGCCGCCGATCAACTTGCCCGGCAGATTGGCCAGCGACACCAGCAGCGCGTATTGGGTGGCGGTGAATTCGGTGCTGGTGAGACTCGACAGGAAGGCGATCAGCACGACGCCCGCAAAACCGAGCGACGCGTTGTCGCCCGAGATTGCCGCAAGAAAGGCCCATGTCGCGCTCGGATGCGTCGCCATCAGCAGGTACAGCAGGTTCGACAGCGCGAGGCAGATCATCGCGATCACGATGGACCGGCGCATTCCGAGCGCGCTGACGGACACGCCGCCGAGGAACGCGCCGGCTATGCCGATCCAGATGCCGTACAGCTTCGAGACTGTCGCGATCTGCGCCTTGCTGTAGCCCGTGTCGATATAGAACGGCCCCGCGATTACGCCGAGCATCTGGTCGGGCATCTTGAACAGGCCGATGAACACCAGCAGCGCGATAGCAACGGGGACGCCGTAGCGACGAAAGAAATCGATAAATGGATCGGCAAACGCCTCTGCGAAGCCAGGGCGATGAAGGCGCTGCGTCGAATCCGGCTCGCGCGCAATGAGGGCCACCGCCAGCGGCGCGATGAGCGAGGCCGCCATCGTCAGGTAGGCGATGCGCCAGCTGCCGGCTGCGGCGACGTACAACGCGCCGGCGCCGGAGACGATCAGCCCGAACCGGTAGCCGAGCGTGTAGGTCGCAGCGAGCGCCGCCTGCGCGTCGACCGGCGCGATCTCGATGCGGTAGGCGTCGACCATCGTGTCCTGCGTCGCGCCGGCAAACGCGGCCAGCGCCGCCAGCGCAACGAACAGGCCCAACTGCGACGGCCCCACGATACCCATCCCCGCCACGGCTGCCGTCAGCACGATGATGGCCAGCACCAGCCAGCCGCGGCGACGACCGAGCATGCCAAGAACCGGCGCGTTCCACCGGTCGAGCAGCGGCGCCCAGACGAACTTGAACACGTAAAACAGGCTGACGTAACTCAGCAGCCCGATCGCGCTCAGTTCGAGCCCGTACTCACGCAGCCAGATCGACAGCGTGTAGCCGACCAGCAGGAACGGCAGCCCGGAGCCGAAGCCGAGCACGCACAACGTGCCGGCCGACGGGGTGCCGAACGCGGCGATAATGCCGCGCCAGCCCTTGTACTTGCTGCCTCCGCTCACGCGTAATCGACAGTAAAGGGCGCGTGGTCGGAAAATTTCTCGTCGCTGTAAATCGAGCAGCCGCGCAGCCGCTCCTGCAGACCCGGCGTCACCAACTGGTAGTCAATCCGCCAGCCGACGTTGTTCTCCCGCGCGCGACCGCGATTCGACCACCACGTATATTCCACCGCGTCCGGCTTCAGCGTTCGGAAGCTGTCCACCCAGCCGCGCACTTCGACAAGTTCGTTAAGCCAGGCGCGCTCTTCGGGCAGACAGCCGGAATTTTTCTGGTTGGAGCGCCAGTTCTTGATGTCCAGCTCGCTGCGCACGATGTTCCAGTCGCCGCACAGCACATAGTCGCGTCCGCTCGCGAGCCACTCATCCATGATCGGCGCGAACCAGTCCATGATGCGGAACTTGTACTGCTGACGCACATCGCCGGACGACCCCGACGGCAGGTACAGCGATACCACGCTCAGGTTGCCGAAGCGCGCTTCGAGGTAACGGCCCTCGCAGTCGAAGTCTTCGCGGCCGAGCGTGTTCAGCACCTCGTCCGGCTCGCGCTTCGCGTAGATGGCCACGCCGCTGTAGCCGTTCTTGCAGCGCGCGTCGTGGTAGAAGCAATGATGGCCATCCGGCCGGAACATCGGATCGGCGAGCTGTGCCTCCTGCGCCTTGGTCTCCTGGAAGCAGACAACATCGGCGTTCTGGCGACGCAGCCAGTCGAAAAAGCCCTTCCGGCCCGCCGAACGGATGCCGTTGGCGTTAAGTGTGATGATGCGCAATGGAAACCTCTTGAAATCGGGACCTCGGGATTCTACCAAGTATCCGCTCCCGTTCGGACCACCGCTCGGCTGCGGTATCATAGCGGCCATGAAAGACTACCAACAGCAGTTCATCGAATTCGCGCTCGCGAGCAACGTGTTGCGCTTTGGGGAATTCAAACTCAAGTCCGGCCGCGTCAGCCCGTACTTCTTCAACGCCGGCCTGTTCAATCACGGCGCGGCGCTGGCGCGCCTCGGCCATTTTTACGCCCAGGCAATACTCGATGCGGAACTCGACATCGACATGATCTTCGGCCCGGCCTACAAGGGCATTCCGCTGGCCGCCGTCACGGCCGCCGCGCTGGCCGAGCACCACCGTATCGACCTGCCCTACTGCTTCAACCGAAAGGAAGCGAAGGACCATGGCGAAGGCGGCCGCACCGTTGGCGCCCCGCTCGCCGGCCGAGTGCTGATCGTCGACGACGTGATTACCGCCGGCACCGCGATCGGCGAATCAATCCCGCTGATCCGGGAGGCTGGTGCGACGCCGGCAGCCGTCGTGATCGCTCTCGACCGCCAGGAGCGGGGCAGCGGCGAAAAATCCGCCACCTCAGAGATCGCTGAGCGGCACGGACTGCGGGTCGCCAGCATCATCAACTTTTCGCAGCTGATCGAGTATCTGCAGGCGGCCGGGGAGCATGAGCCGGAACTCGATGCACTGGAAACCTATCGCGAGCGCTACGGCGCTCGCTAATGCCAGCGAATTCGCCGCTCATGATGAAACAGCTGACGTTTACGTCCGGCAGGAGCTACAATCGCATTATGTGGGGGACCGGCAATAACCTGCGCCTGATGGGCTGGATTGGATTGGCCGCGATCGGGCTGGCCTTCGCGACGCCCGTGTTTGCGGCAAGTTCCACCGAGATCTACAAGTGGGTCGACAGCAACGGCGTCGTGCACTACGGCGACCAGGTGCCGCCGGAATACGCGCGTCAGAAACGCGAGGTCATCAACGAGCAGGGAATCACGGTCGACGTGCTGCCGGCACAGAAAACGCCGGAGGAGCTGGCGGCGGAGCGCAAGCGGCGCGAGGCTGCTGCAGCCCGGGCGCGACAGGCGAAACGGGATCAGATGCTGCTCAATGCCTATCGTTCAGTGGCCGATATCAAGCACGCCCGCGACAACCACGTCAACGCAATCGTGGCACGAATCCACATCACTGAAAATGCGATAGACGCCCTGGAGCAGCAGCTCGAGGAGCTCCACCAGCGCGCCGCCAAGAAAAGTCCGGCGCCGGCGGAACTCACCGCGCAGATTGCCGACGTTGAAAAACAACTTGCGGCAAACCAGCAGGCCTTGGCGGGCGAAAAGGCACAAAAGCTTGAAATCGAACAGGAATTTGCCGCGGACATCGCCCGCTTCAAGCTGTTACGGCCTGAAAACGCCGGCTGACGCCGTTCAGTGCCGGCCGGAATGGCCGAAGCCCCCCGCGCCGCGCAGGCTGGTGGTAAAATCGTCGACGATTTCGAAAGCGGCCTGCACTACCGGCACGAATACCATCTGCGCGATGCGTTCGCCCGGCTCGACCGTGTACGCCTTCTGTCCGCGATTCCAGACCGACACGAACACCTGCCCCTGGTAATCCGAATCGATCAGGCCCGTGAGGTTGCCGAGAACGATGCCGTGCTTGTGGCCCAGCCCGGAGCGCGGCAGCAGCACGGCGGCAAGACCAGGGTCGCCGATGTGAATCGCGATGCCGGTCGGAATCAAATGAGTCGAGGCCGGCGTAAGTTCGAGCGGCGCATCGAGGCAGGCGCGCAGATCGAGACCGGCAGCCCCTTCGCTGGCGTAGTCAGGCAGTGGAAATTCGCGCCCCAGGCGGTCGTCGAGAATTTTCAGTCTGATCTTTTTCATCGGCCCTTCTTGTCGTAGTAGCGCTGCGCAACCAGTTCCACCAGCCGCCCCGCGATCTCGTTTTTCGGCGCCAGCGACAGCATCTGTCTTCCTCCCCGCCACAGCACCGTCAGCGCGTTATCTTCGGTTTCAAACCCCTGCCCCGGCCCAACCTGGTTGGCGGCGATCATATCCAGCCCTTTCCGCTCGATCTTGTCCAGGGCGTTGGCTTCGACATCGTTCGTTTCCGCGGCAAATCCCACGGTAAATGGCGCGCCATCCAAAGCGGCAACCGAACCGAGGATGTCGACCGTTCGCTTGAGCTTGATATCCAGCGCCGCCTCGGTCTTCTTGATCTTGTGGTCTGGCGGTTCGGCGGGCGCATAATCGGCAACCGCAGCCGCGGCGATGAAGATATCCGTTCCGGCAATTCGGGCCATGGTCGCCGTATGCATCTCCGCCGCCGTCTCCACGGCCACCCGCTCGACACCCGCCGGCGCCGGCAGATCGACCGGGCCGCTCACCAGTACCACCGATGCTCCGGCGCGCGCCGCGGCAGCCGCCACGGCGTAGCCCATCCGGCCCGAGCTGCGGTTGCTGACATAGCGCACCGCATCCACCGGCTCGCGGGTGGGGCCGGCCGTGACCAGCACCTTGAGCCCCGCCAGCGCGCTATTGGGCTCCGCCAGGGCGGCAACGATTTCAAGGGGCTCAAGCATTCTCCCCGGCCCGCTCTCCTGCTCGGCCAGCGCGCCGGCACCGGGCCCGATGAAACGGACGCCGCGGTCTTCGAGTATCGAGCGATTGGCCTGCGTCGCCGGATGCGCCCACATGACGCGGTTCATCGCCGGCGCGAGCGTCAGCGGCGCTTCTGTCGCAAGACACAGCGTGCTCAGCAGGTCGTCTGCATGGCCATGTGCGAGCTTCGCCATCAATTCGGCTGTCGCCGGCGCGACCAGCACCACATCGGCCCATCGGGCCAGCTCGATGTGAGCCATCCCCTGCTCCGCCGCCGGATCCCAGAGCCCGGTCGGCACCGGATGCGCTGAAACGGCCTGAAACGTCAGCGCCGTAACAAAACGCTCCGCCGACGCCGTCAGCACCACGCGCACGTCCGCACCGGCATCTTGCAGCCGGCGCACGAGGTCGGGGCTCTTGTACGCCGCAATGCCGCCGCTGACGCCCAGCAGGACATGCTTGCCTTCGAGGTTCACAGCCATCATTCCGCCATTCAGGGACGGGCAGGTTAATGCATCCGGCGCGCCCGGACCAGCGGAATCACCGCGGCCGCAAACAGGCCCAGCATCACAGGGGCAAAGGCGCCGCCCCCGCCGTCATCATTGAAAACCACCGGTTGCGTCGGAATAGCCAATACGTAAACGATGCCACCGGCCTCATAGCTGTTGGCGTCCGCCTGCGGATCGGCAATCAGCAACGTGCCGTTATCCATCGCCACCGATATGCCGAGGTTTTCGCTCTCCTCGTAGGGACCCAGGGCCGCGGTCTCCGACCAGGAACCATCGACGTTCCGGAGGTAGAGCAATACGCGGCCGGGTTCAGGAGCAGTGGCGCCCCCACTGAATGTCGATATCTGCCTGGGCGGAAAGCCGACAAGCGCGCGGCGGCCTTCAAGGGCGACATCAAAGCCGAACTCGCCTGACAAACCTGACGGCGGTTTGAGCGTCGCCTGCCGGCTCCAGCGACCCTGGTTGCTTGCGAACACGTAAGCGGCCCCGCCGTCGCTGCCGACAAGCGCCACATTCCCGTCGAGCGCTACCGACCAGCCCATGCCGTTGGCGCCCGAAAATGTCGCCTGCCGGGCCCAGCCGTTTGTGCCGTCGACGAAGACGTAAGCTGCCGCAGCGCCGTCGCCGGCGGCGATCGGCGCGCCGATCAGCAGCGTGTTACCGTCCGCCGCCAGCGCCATCCCGAAATTGCGGCTCTTCGAAGGTGACGGTGCAGTCAGCCTGGCCGTCTGCGTCCAGCGGCCCGCGCTGCTCCGATCGAAAATATAAACGGCGCCGGCCGACGCCACGCCGTCCACCGTCGCGAACGGTGCGCCGACGGCTGCACGTCGGCCTTGATCGAACAGGGCCACTGCGTGACCGAATTCCGCTTCCGTCTGGGCGTCCGTCGGCCGCAACCGGGCTCGCAGCACGAAGGCGGCCGCATCGTCGCGGGTGTAGACGGCGTCGCCCACCAGCAGCACGCCGTTTTGCAAGCTCAACGCGCCGCCCACCGGCAGTTCCTGGTGCTGGACCCACTGGCCTTCGGCATCGACAGAGAAGATGAACGTCGCTGGCTGACGGACCCCGGTAGCAAGTGAGCCTTCCGCGCTGACGACGATGGTATTGCCGTCGATAAAGAGATGACGGCCGAACAACATGTTCTCCACGGCGTCACTGGCCGACAGCCGCGCCATTACGGTCGGAGCGGCGTCATCCGCTCGCACCGCGAATGCGACTGCCATGAAGCTCAGGAGCAGCAGGCTGGCGGCTCGGTGGCGCACGAATCCTCCCGGGCGCTGACTGAAAGGAATTTACGATTATACAAGACCTTCCGTGCACCCTTGGAACGTGCGAAAATAGGCGCAAAGGGGGTTTTCATGGCTATTACCGACTGGCCGGCCGATGAGCGGCCGCGCGAGAAATTGCTTGCGCGCGGCTCCGGCGCGCTGTCCGATGCTGAACTGCTGGCGATCTTTCTGCGCACCGGGGTAGCCGGACGCAGCGCCGTCGATCTGGCACGCGAGCTATTATCCGATTTTGGCGGCCTGCGGCCGTTGCTGAAGGCCAGCCGGCGCGACTTTTGCGCCCGTCTGGGCCTCGGCGACGCCAAGTACGCGCAGTTGCAGGCGGCCATCGCGATGGCGAGCCGCCATCTGCAGGAAACGCTCCAGCGCGGCGACGCCCTTACCAGTCCCGCCGCCACCCGGCAATACCTGATGGCCCGGCTGCGCGATTTGGACCATGAAGTGTTTGCATGCCTGTACCTCGACACCCGGAACCGAGTGCTGAAATACGAGGAGCTGTTTCGCGGCACCCTCGACGGCGCGAGCGTCCATCCGCGCGAAGTCGTCAAGCAGGCGCTGGCGCAAAACGCCGCCGCGCTGATCTTCGCCCACAATCACCCCTCCGGTGTGGCCGAACCCAGCGGCGCCGACGAACGCATCACCCGCCGGCTGCGCGACGCCCTGGCGCTGGTCGAAATCCGGGTGCTGGACCATATTGTCGTGGGCGACGGCGAAGCGGTCTCGTTTGCCGAGCGCGGCTTGCTTTAGCGCCGCGAGATTGGTATAAATACCGGCTTTTCTCAATAACGGCTTGGGCCCGAGGATTTAGTCATGTCGAGAGTCTGCCAGGTCACCGGCAAACGCCCGATGAGCGGAAACAATGTTTCGCACGCGAACAACAAGACGCGGCGCCGTTTCCTGCCGAACCTGCACGCGCGCCGCTTCTGGATGCCGACCGAGAAGCGCTTCGTCAGCCTGCGCGTGTCGACCAAGGGCCTGCGCATCATCGACAAGCTCGGCATCGAGCAGGTCATCGCGGACATTCGCGCCCGCGGCGAAAAAGTTTAAGCATCATTTAGGAGTCAGGCCATGCGAGACAAGATCAAGCTCGTTTCCAGCGCCGGCACCGGGCACTACTACACCACTACGAAGAACAAGCGCCTGCACCCGGACAAGATGGAAGTGAAGAAATTCGACCCGGTCGTGCGCAAGCACGTGCCGTACAAGGAAGCCAAGATCAAGTAAGCGACCTCGCTTGCTCAAACAAAAAACCCGCCAGTTGGCGGGTTTTTTGTTTGAGCTGCCGGAGCGGATCAGGCCGGCTGCGGCTGCGTCCGGTAGCCCTCGAGCTGGCGGGCAAACTCCTGCAGCGACTGGATGCCGCTGGCCTCGGCGCGCGCGCACCAGTCACGGAACTGCTGCAACAACTTTTCGTTGTTGTGCGCCGTGCCTTCCCACAGTTCCTGCAACTGCTGGCGGTATTCATATACCGTGCGCAGCGCCCGACTGTCGCGCAGCGTGGCGCTGAGGCGCTTCCTGGCCTGCTCGTCCAGCAGGGCCGAGTCGCGCACCAGCAATTTGCGCGCCTTGGCGAGCATGGGCTGACGACGGCTTTCGTCTTCGAGCACCGGCTGAATAACCTGGTGGCTGTAATGACGCAGCACGTGCAGTCGGTTGAGCAACACCGCCCGCACGGTGTCGAGATCTGCGGGCTTGCCGCGCTCGATCACCGGCCGCGGCGCGACGCGCCGCACCTTGGCGAGGCCAAACGTCTTCAGCACGCTGATATACAGCCAGCCGATATCAAATTCCCACGGACGCATCGAAAAACGCGCCGAACTCGGGAAGGCGTGGTGGTTGTTGTGCAGTTCTTCGCCGCCCATGATCACGCCGATCGGCATCACGTTAGTCGCCGCGTCCTTGCACTCGTAATTGCGATAGCCCCAGTAATGGCCGACGCCGTTGACGACACCCGCCGCGAGCAGCGGAATCGTCATCATCTGCACGCCCCAGATACTGATTCCGGGGGCGCCCATCAGCACGATGTCGATCACGGCCATCAGCACCACGCCCAACAGCGGCCAGCGGCTGTAGAGATTGCGCTCGATCCAGTCGTCTGGCGCACCGCGGCCGTACTTTTCAACCGTTTCCGGGTTACGCGCCTCGGCGCGATACAGTTCCGCGCCTTCAAGCAGAACCTTGCGCAGGCCGAGGATTTGCGGGCTGTGCGGATCTTCTTCCGTTTCGCAGCGCGCGTGATGTTTGCGGTGCACTGCAACCCACTGGCGCGTCACCATCGCAGTGGTGAGCCACAGCCAGAAGCGGAAGACATGCTGAACCGCCGGATGCAGGTCGAGACCGCGATGCGTCTGGTCGCGATGCAGGTACAGCGTCACGCCCATTACAGTGAAGTGCATCATCGCGATGGCGACGACAATATAGCCCCAGATGGGCAGATTCAGAAGCCCGAAGAGAAAATGCAAAGGTAAACCTCACGGCAGTCGGTTGTCGGGCCGCCAATAATGATGGCGGTCGGTACTGAAATTGGCGGCGCTCAAACCGCCTTTCAAGGGTTAAGCCCTTGAAAATGCGAAAAATCAAGCGTTCCTCGCCTCCTGGCGCGCGTTGATGCCCTTCCGTCGGCGCTCGCTGCTGGCGCAGTGACCCATCCGACACCTCCGACTTTAAAAGACGGGGCGGTCGGCGTCAACCACAGGGGTATCCTTGCAATTGGCGGTCAAAGATTTTACAAATGCGCCCCGATGCCAGTGACCTCCCAAAGCGACATTGCCCTGTTCAGAACACCTATGCGCTTCACGCACAACGGCCACAGCCGCCGTGGATAGCGACATCCTCGTTAAAGTCGATGCACTCGACCGTTTTTACGGTCGGCGCGCGGCGGTGCGCAATCTGGGTTTCGAACTGGCCAAGGGCGAAGTGCTGGGCTTTCTCGGCCCCAACGGCGCCGGCAAGACGACGACGATGCAGATGCTCACCGGCAACCTCGCGCCCAGCGGTGGCAGTATCCAGATCAACGGCGTCGATCTGCTGGAGCGGCCGAAAGATGCAAAGCGCGCGATTGGCTATCTGCCCGAACAACCGCCGGTCTACGCCGAACTGGGCGTTGATGAATACCTGGATTACTGCGCGCGCCTGAACCGGGTGCCGCGAGGAAAAGTTCGGGCAGCGCGCGAAGACGCGAAGGCTCGCTGCGGCCTCACCGACGTTGGCCGTCGGTTGATCGGAAATCTTTCCAAAGGCTACCGGCAACGGGTCGGCATCGCCCAGGCCATCATTCACATGCCGCCGGTCGTGATCCTCGACGAACCCACCGTCGGCCTCGACCCTATCCAGATTCGGGAGATTCGCGCGCTGATCGCGGAGCTTCGCGAGGCACATAGCGTCATCCTGTCCTCGCACATCCTGCCGGAAATCCAGGCGGTGTGTTCGCGCGTGCAGATCATCCACCAGGGCCGGCTGGTGCTGTCGGACACAATCGCGGGCCTGGGCGACCGGATGCAGAGCGAGAGCCTGATTGTCGGCGCCCGCAATCTGCCGAGCACGGACATGATCGCCGCGATCCCGGATGTGTCGCGCGTGGAATCGGTAGACGCGCACCACGTGCGCGTTTTTCATGCCACCGAGGCGAATCCGGCCGAATACATCGCGCAGTGCGCGGTAGACGGCAACTGGGGCCTGATGGAACTGACGCCGGAGCGCAAGTCGCTGGAGGAAATCTTTGTCGACCTGACCCGTACCGAAGAAGGCCCGGCATGATCTTCACCATCGCCCGGCGCGAATTCAAAAGCCTGTTTCTGTCGCCGCTGGCCTGGGTGATTCTTGCGGTGGTGCAATTTATCTGTGCCTGGCTGTACCTGACGGGCGTCGACAATTTCCTGAAGATCCAACCGAGGCTGGCGAGTATCCCGAACGCGCCGGGCGTAACCGATCTCGTCGCGACGCCGCTGCTGTCGAGCACCAGCATCGTATTGCTGATGATCATGCCGCTGTTGACGATGCGCCTCGTCAGCGAAGAGCGCAAAAACGGCACGCTGACGTTGTTGATGTCCGCGCCGGTGAGCGTCACCGAAATCGCGCTCGGCAAATTCTTCGGCATGTTCGTCTTCATGCTGATCGTCGTCGCGATGATCTCGATGATGCCGTTCGCGCTGCTCGCCGGCACGCAGATCGATCTCGGCAAGGTTTTCAGCGGACTGGTCGGCCTGTCGCTGCTGGTCGGCGCGTTCACGGCCATCGGCCTGTACCTGTCGTCGCTGACACGCCAGCCGGTGGTCGCCGCCGTCAGCACCTTCGGCGTGCTGCTGTTGCTGTGGATTTTCAATTTCGCCGCGAGCCAGTCGAGCGCGTTCGCTTACCTGTCGCTGATGAGCCACTACGACCGGCTGCTGCGCGGGCTGATGAATTCAACTGACGTCGTCTACTACGTGCTGGTTATCGGCACATTCGTCATCCTGACCATCCGTCGGCTCGACGGCGACCGCTTGCAACGCTGATGAAGGTTACGAGCCAATTCAAAACCAGCCTGCGGATGCAGAACCTGGTGTTCGTTGTGCTGCTGCTGGCGATTGTCGGCGCCCTCGCTTACCTGACGACGCGCTACGTTTGGCAGGCCGACTGGACCGCCGGCGGGCGCAACTCGCTGAGCGACGCGAGCCGGAAGCTTTTGAAAACGCTCGACGGGCCGGTCAGGATCACCGCGTTCGCGCGCGAAGACCCGGCGCTGCGCGAGGCAATCCGCCAGTTCATCGGCAAATACCAGCGCGCCGATGCCGATATCAGCCTCACGTTCGTCAATCCGGACACGCAGCCGCAGCGGGTACGCAACCTCGGCATCACCGCGAACGGCGAACTCTACGTCCAGTACCAGGGGCGCGGCGACAAGGTCACACAGCTCACCGAGCCCGGTCTGACGAATGCGCTGCTACGCATCGCCAAAGCCAGCCAGAGCCGCATTATTTTCCTCACCGGCCATGGCGAGCGCGACCCTCAGGGACAGGCCAATTACGATCTCGGCCGCTTCGGTAATGCGCTGGTCAAAAAAGGCTTTAAAGTCGTGACGCTGAACCTGTCCGACAACCCGCAGATTCCGGCCGATACCGCCGTTCTCGTGCTCGCGGGGCCGCAGGCGGCCTACCTGCCGGGCGAGGTCAAGCTGATCGAGCAGTATGTCGCCGGCGGCGGCAATCTGCTTTGGTTGGGTGACCCGGGCCCGCTGCACGGTCTTGAGCCGCTGGCAAAGGCGCTGGATATCCGGTTTCTCGATGGCACCATCGTCGACGCCACCTCGCCCCTGTTCGGCGTGCGCGACGTGCGCTGGCTCGTGCTCAACCACTACCCGCCAGCCACCATTACACGCCACTTCAATCTGGAAACGCTGTACCCGGGGGCGACGGCGATCAAAACCGGCCACGACGAAAAGTGGCGCGCGACACCGTTCCTGAAAAGCCGGGCATTGCCGCGCTCCTGGCTCGAAGCGGGTGAACTCGCCGGCGAAGTGAAGTTCAATGAAGAAAGCGGCGACAAGCCTGGGCCGCTCGATATCGGCGTGACGCTCGCGCGGCCGTTAGCGGGTCTGAAGAACGGGGTTCGGGGCTCGGGATTCGGGGTTCGGGACAAGAGCAAGAGTGGAGACCAGCGCGTCGTCGTGGTTGGCGACGGGGATTTTCTGGCGAATGCCTACCTTGGCAACGGCGGCAATCTCGACCTTGGTCTTAACATCGTCAACTGGTTGAGCGGCAATGCTCGCTACATCGACATCAACGTGCCGCGTGCGCCGGACCTGCATCTCACCCTGTCGAGAACGAGTCAGGCACTACTCGGCGCAGGCTTTCTCATCGCCCTGCCCTTGCTGCTGCTCGTCGGCGGCGGTGTTGTCTGGTTCCGGCGGAGAAGGCGGTGACAAAGCGTTGGCTGCTGAATCTTGGCCTGGCTGTGCTGCTTGCCGCCCTCGCAGCGGTGGCATGGCTTCAGCCCGGCGCGGATACCGGAGCCCCGAAACCGGCGATTACAACGCTGGCTCCCGGAACCGTCACCACCATCCGGCTCGAACAGCCGAATAAGGCCACGGCGGTATTCAAGCGCAAGGCAGACGGATGGCAGATGGTTGAGCCGATTTCCGCACCGGCCAATGATCAGGCCATAAAGAACTGGCTGGCGAGC
>DASSNT010000002.1:0-4755 GCA_035701285.1 Gammaproteobacteria bacterium
GGATGCACCGGCTCGTCGTAAATCGGCAGATTGAAATCGGCCAGGTCGATGAGCTTGGTGTCGAAACCACCGTGTTGGTCCGCGAATTCGTGAAACCAGCGGGCAACCGAGGGGCCGACACGGCCGGGGCGCGTGCTGCAGATGATGATGTGAAGTTCGGGCGACGCCAATGGGTTCTCCTTTTTCAGGCTCGATCTTCAGGCTACCCGCAGACCGGCATTACAGCTAGCCCGCTTTTGGCGAACGCCGTGTTTGGATTGCCCGGACAGCACGATGATGTATATTGGGAGACGCGTGCGGAGTACCATTTCCACACGAATCAAGGCATGGCGTAACTGTATGCAGATTCTGGCCGCGACGGATTTCTCGGCCCGCTCGCAACGCGCGGTGCGGCAAGCCGGGCTGCTGGCGCGGGAAAGAGGTGCCGATCTCACCATCGTTCATGTCGTGGACGACGATCAGCCTGCGCATCTGGTTGATCTGGAGAGACGTGAAGCCGAGCGATATCTTGCCGAACACAGCGTCGCGCTGGCGGAACTGCAGGGAGTAAACTGCCGGCCGACCGCTGTCACCGGCGAAGCCTTTGACGGCATCCTGAGAGCCGCGGATCTGGTGGGCGCGGACCTTATCGTGATGGGGGCGCACCGCAAGTTACTCCTGCGCGACGTCTTTACCGGCACGACCATTGAGCGCGTGATCCGCACCGGGTCCTTTCCGGTTCTGATGGTGAATGACGAGGCGGCAACTTCCTACAGTCGGGTGCTCGCCGCAGTGGACATGGTGCCGCCGGCGGCGAGGGCGATCGAGATCGCCGACGCGCTGGGATTGCTCGACGCCGCCAACCCGACGGCTGTGCACGCATTCGAGGCCACGGCCAAGGCGAAAATGGTCTATGCCGGCGTCGAAACCGACCAGGTTGACGAGCATGTGGACGACGAGCGTCGAACGATCGTCGCGGAACTTGAGGCGTTCCTGGCGGCGAACGTGGCCGACGTTGACCGGTGGATCTTGCGCGCCGGCGAAGGCCGCCCAATCGCGGTGATTGCCGATGCCGTACAGGAAATGGCCGCGGACCTGGTCATTGTCGGTACTCACGGCCGAAACCTGATCGCCACGGCTTTCCTGGGGAGCGTCGCTATGGACGTTGTACAGTCCGTGGAAACCGACATACTTGTGGTTCCGCCGCTGCGTTGAGCGGCGTGATTTGATTGCCCCTCACCCTAAACCCTCTCCCCGCGACGGGGAGAGGGAATCGAGACGACCCGCGTTTACGGGCTGCGAGGCGTTCCCTTATTTTTACCGTCCGGCACGGTAGGTGTGTGGCGCTCGACACGATCCCGAAACACGGCGGCGCGCACGAGCAGCATCAGGGTGACCGGGGTGGTGATCGTGAGGAAGACGGCGATCAGTATCTCGTGCACCACGGGCCGGGTCTCAAGCACCGAAAAGAAGATCATCGACGCGATCAACACGCAGCCGGTGCCAAGCGTCCCGCCCAGTGTCGGTGCATGCACTCGCTCGTAGAAGCTTTTGAACCGCAACAGCCCGAGCGAGCCGGTGAGGGCGAGCCCGGCCCCCAGCAGAACCAGCGCTGAAATCAGCAGCGCAAGCCAGGGCGGCATTTGTGCGGCGGCGTTCATTCGATCACCTCGCCGCGCATCAGGAACTTGGCCAGTGCCACCGTCCCGATGAAGCCCAGCAGCGCGATAACGAGGGCGGTCTCGAAGTACAGCGGGCTGCCGGTGCGGATACCGGCCGTGAGCAGCAGGAGCATGCCATTGACGTAGAGCGCGTCGAAGCCCAGTACCCGATCCTGCGCCCGGGGGCCGCGAATCATCCGGTAAACCGCGCACGCCATCGCGAGCGACAGCAGGATCTGGGCGATTACGAGCGACCCGGCCAGCACGTCCGTCATCATTCGAAGATCTCCAGCAGCCGCCGTTCGTACCGGCCCTTGATGGTGTCGATCCAGACGTTCTCGTCGACCAGGTCGAGGATATGGAGGGTCAGGATGCCGTGATCGGGATCGAAGGCCACCCAGAGCGTGCCGGGCGTGGACGTGATGATGCAGGCCAGCGCTGCCAGCCCGTATCGGCTACGCAGGTCGAGCGGAATATCGAGAAAACCGGCCGTTTGCCGCCGACGGGGCCAGCCGAGAACGATAGCCGCCACCGCGCCATTGGACCGGACGATGTCGGTCAGGACTACAAAAAACAGTCGTACGGTGACTCCCGCCCGCCACAGCCGCCGGTGCCGGCTTGCCGGCGGCCTCGGCGCCATCAGGAGCCAGGGGCCGCACAATGCAAAGATGCAACCGAGCAGAATATCCCCCACGGCGACCGACTGGTTGAGCAGCAACCACATCGCCAGGAGGCCGGCGGACAGCAGCGGGAATGGCAGCCAGCGCCTCACGAGCCGCTCCTGCTATCGGGTGCGTGTTCGCCGGGTGCGGCCAGCACGCTTTGCACATAGTCATCCGGCTGGTGGACGGACCGGGACGCCGCCTGCATGTAACTCATGACCGGCCCGGCCTCGATGGTCAAAACCGTGCAGACGCATAACAGCGCAGCCACGGGCGCCATCTCGATGACGCGCACTCGCGGCACGGCGCGATCCGACGAACTCCAGAAGACACGCATGCCGCCCCGGGTCATTGCAATCAGCGTGGCGAGGCCCGAGGCGATGACCAAAGCGAGAAACGCCCACGAAGCCGGCGCGACCGCGGCCGGGTCCAGCAGCGCGGCCAGCAGGGCGAACTTGGCGATGAAGCCGGACAGCGGCGGCAACCCCGCCAGCAGCAAGGCGCAACTCAGAAAGGCAATGCCCATCACCGCCATGGTTGCGGGAATCGTGACGCCGATTTCATCAGGCTCGTCCAGATCCTCCTCGTCCACGTCGCTGAACACCTCCCGGGTGACCGCGATGACATCCGCCCCCGGCTCGCGGCCGCGTTCCACCAGTTCAATGAGCATGAAGAAGGCGCCGAGCGCCAGTGTCGAACTGACCAGATAAAACAGCGCGGAGCCGGTTACGCCGATGCCGCCGATCGCGATTGCCGCCAGTACGGTGCCCGTGGACACCAGCACGCAGTAGGCCGCCAGCCACCCCAGCCGCTGCGAGGCCAGCACGCCGATGACGCCGAACGCAATCGTCGCCATACCACCCAGCAGCAGCCAGTCGCCGCCGAAGTACGCGGAGGCGCCGCTGCCCGCGCCGAACAAGAGCAGCCACAGCCGCAGCACCAGGTAGATGCCGACCTTGGTCATAATCGAAAACAGCGCCGCCACCGGCGACGCCGCGGCTGAATAGGTGGTCGGCAGCCAGAAGCTCAGCGGCCAGATGCCGGCCTTGAGCAACAGGGCGACGCCCAGGACGGCCGCGCCGGCCTCCAGCAGCATCCGGTCGTCCGCCGACACCTGCGGTATTCGGGTGGCGAGGTCGGCCATATTCAGGGTGCCGGTGACGCCGTAGATCAGGCTCACGCCGATCAGAAACAGCAGCGATCCGGCCAGGTTGACAGCGATGTAGTGCAGCCCCGCCTTGACCCGGGCGACGCCCGAGCCATGCAGCGCAAGCCCGTACGACGCCGCCAGCAGAACCTCGAAAAAGACGAAGAGGTTGAACAGGTCGCCGGTGAGAAAGGCGCCGTTGAGCCCCATCAGCAAAAACTGGAACAGCGAATGGAAATGCCTGCCGGCGCGATGCCAGCGCGCCAGCGAAAACACGACCGAAGCCAGCGCCAGCAGGCTGGTCAGAACCAGCATTACCGCCGCCAGGCGATCCACAACCAGCACGATCCCGACCGGAGTCGGCCAGCCGCCCAGCCGGTAAACGCCGGTTTGGCTGCCCGCCAGGTTCAGCAGCGCAAATGCCACGACGGCCAGTGCAACGGTCGAGCCGACATTGGTTGTCGCCTTGAGGCCGCGACGGCGCTCGTCGATAAACAGCAGCGCCGCGCCGACGAACAACGGTAAAACGATCGGCACGATCAGCAGGTGCTCGACCAGAGACGTCACCGTTCCCGCTCCGTGCCGTCGACATGGTCGGTGCCGGTGAGTCCGCGCGAAGCGAGCAGGACGACCAGGAACAGCGCCGTAGTGGCGAAGCTGATGACGATTGCGGTCAGCACCAGGGCCTGCGGCAGCGGGTCGGCATAATGCGCGGCATCGCCGGCCCGCGCCGCCGCCAGAATCGGGGGCATGCCGATTCGCAACCGCCCCATCGCGAAGATGAAAAGATTGACCGCGTAGGACAGCAAGGCGAGGCCGATAATCACCTGGAAGGTGCGCGGCCGCAGCAGCAGCCAGACACCTGACCCGGCCAGCACGCCAATGCCGAGCGCCAGGACGATCTCCATCAGGCCTCCTTGTCCACGGTGGCCGCCGGCGTTTGTTCGTCCGGCGCCAGTGGGCTCCGGATCGACTGGTGGGCCAGCGCAATCAGAATCAGATTGGTCGCCCCCACCACCAGCACGAAGACGCCCAGGTCGAAGATCACCGCGCTGGCCAGCGGCACCGTGCCGATAAAAGGCAGTTCGGCGTGGGTAAAGTGCGATGTCAGGAACGGCCGCGAGAACAGCCACGAGCCGATGCCGGACGCCACCGCGAGCAGCAGCCCGGTGCCGATCCAGCGTAGCGGGCGGATGCGCCATCGCGCTTCCACCTCGCGAATCCCGCCCGCCATGTACTGCAGGATGAGGCCGGCGGCCACCGCGATGCCGGCCGCGAATCCCCCGCCCGGCAGGTTGTGCCCGCG
>DASSNT010000003.1:0-4947 GCA_035701285.1 Gammaproteobacteria bacterium
CGCCGGCATGTCGGGCGCGGACCTCGCCAACGTGGTGAACGAGGCGGCGATGCTCGCGGGGCGCGAACGTCACGACGAAGTCCACATGGTCGATTTCGACAATGCGTACAACCGCATCGTGCTGGGCGCGCAACGCGAAGATCTGGTGAACGAAGACGAAAAGCGCGTGATCGCCTTTCACGAATCCGGTCACACGCTGGTTGCGATGCTGCTCAAGCACACCGACCCGGTCAACCGCGTAACGATCATACCGCGCGGCCGCGCGCTCGGCGCGACGCAGCAAACGCCGGAACGCGACCGCTACAACCTCAATGAAAGTTATCTGAAAGACCGCATCTGCGTGATGCTCGGCGGGCGCGGCGCGGAAAAGCTGATGCTCGGCGAAGTCAGCACCGGCGCGGGACAGGATTTAAAGCAGGCCACGCAAATGGCGCGACGCATGATCTCGCACTGGGGCATGAGCGAACGCATCGGTCCATCGGCGTTTATCGACGAAGAGGATCACGTGTTTCTCGGCCGATCGATGAGCCAGGGGCGCCATTTCAGCGAAGATACCGCGAAGCTCATAGACGAGGAAACGCGCAAGCTGATGAATACGGCCGAACGCACTGTCGATGAATTGCTGCAACAGCATCGCGGGAAGCTGGAACGGCTGGCGAAAAGGCTGCTGGAAAAAGAGACGCTGGAGGGCGATGAGGTGAAGGCGATCCTGAATGCGCCGGAGCCGGAGGTCGCGGTTCACCAGCAGGCAGGGCAGGCCTGAGCAGTAGCTAGTGCCTAGTCGCTAGTACTGAGTCAAGATTGGCTCTCCAAAACTAGCCACTAGCGACTAGCTGCTAGCGACTTCTCATTCCACCGGCGGAGCTTTACGCAGGCTTTTCCTTTTTCCTCGCGTCCGCTTCTGCTCGACGCGCTTCTTCTTCGCCGTCTTGCTCACCTTTGTCTTCTTGCGCGGCTTCGGCACGACGGTTGCCCGCTCAATCAACCGCACCAGCCGTTCGATCGCGTCGTCGCGATTGCGCTCCTGCGTACGGTAGCGCTTCGCTTCGATGACGATAACGCCTTCCTTCGTCGCGCGCTTGCCGGCGAGGCGGATCGCGCGAGCGCGCACGTCCTCCGGCAACGTCGTGGCGCGACGCGCATCGAAGCGCAGCTGCACCGCCGTCGCGACCTTGTTGACGTTCTGGCCACCCGGGCCGGAGGCACGGATGAAGTCGAACTCGAGGGCGTCGTCGGGGATCGCCAGGTTGTTATTAATTTTTATCAATTCAGGTTGTGGCTGAAGACTTCTTCGAGTTCCGGATTACCCGGCGACTCACCCGGTATGGTTTTTTCGATTTTCAATTGCGCCTGTCCGTCTTGCAACTCCAGCAGCGCAATCTGGTTGTTGAACCACGGCTCAGGGTGCATCAGTTGCCAGTCGAGCGGCGGGCGGCGCACGCCTGCCGCGCGCGCCAGCCCCCTCAGGAGGAACGGCGCAAATCGGTGCCAGCCGGCGCGCATGATGCGGCGTTCCTTTTTGCCCAGCGCGTTCCGGAACGGCGAACACACGAGCTGGTAAATGACGCTGGATAACTGCTGGTTGCCGTGAAAGTGAGCGCGGCTGACATAAGCGTGATGCACGTCGCCGGACAATAGAATAATCGAAGATGGCGCACTGCCGCACTTCCCGCCGGCCACCCGCCGCAGCAACTCCGCCAGCTCGCGATAGGAATGCTGGAACGCGGGCCAGTGTTCGAGGTCGAGCCAGCGCCGCAGACCTTCGCCCCAGCGCGCGAATCGTTTGCCCCAGACACCGCGGCACAATGCTTCGTCGAACGCTTCGAGATAATGAATGCCGGGCGAGGTAATGAACGGCAGCGAGGTGCCGATCAGTAAATGCTCGAAGCCGCCGGTCGCGTAGCGCTCGACCCAATGCCATTCCTGGTCGTCGATCATCGCGCGCTCGTCGTTCTCCAGCACGCGGCTGGCGCGCGAGTCCAGCATCACCAGGCGGGTATTGCCGAAGTCGCGATGATAACTCCAGCGCGTGGTGTGTGATTCGCGATCGGCGCGATACGCGAACTGACGCAGCAGTTCGCTGCCGTCTTCAACCTTCTGCACTTCACAGAACAGCTCGTCGGCGTAGAGTTCGTCCGGCGACAGGTTGCCGAGATGCTGATACAGCCAGTAGCTCATGAACGCGCCGCAAATGCGCGCATCCCACCACGGCTTTTCGCGCATTTCGTGGACCCACGCCTCGGAAATGTTCCAGTCGTCGCTGACGTCATGGTCGTCGAAAATCATTACGCTGGAAATCGTCGACAACAGCCAGCGCACGGCCGGGTCGCGCCACGACTCGCGGTACAGGTGCGTGTATCCCTCGAAGTCGGCGATCTCTTCGCCCGGCGGCTTGTCGGCGTTGCGGCGCCGGCGGATGAACTCGCGCGTGCCCGGCGACACATCGTCGCCGTAAATCTGGTCGCCGACCAGCAGCAGCAGGTCGGGCCACTCCGCCACGTTCTGATTTTGCATGCGCAACGCGAAGGCGTTGAGCGCGTCGATGCCGCGGCCGCGATCGTCATCGTCGTTGGGTTCGGTGTAGGGCGGCTCGTGCGGCACGTAGACGCGGCACGAGCCGAATGCGATGCGCAATGCACCGGGGGCAATGGTGCGAATCACGCTGGCGGAAAACGGACTGTCCGCCTGCGGCCAGACCTGGTAGCCGTCGAGTTGAACCGTGTAGGGATATTCCCGGCCGGGTTCGAGATCGACAAGGCGCACGATGGCGTAATGATGATTCAGTATGCAGAACGTTCGCGCGATATGGTCGTTGACGTTGACTTCGCAGGGCACATCCGTTTCGACCCAGATAGTCGCCTCGTGTGGGCCGACGTAGCGCAGCATGGGGCCCAGGACCAATTCAGCCATCCTCGTTCTCCTCGACCCGCGGCGACGCCGCCAGCCCGAACGCGCTGAAGGCAATCGCGGCGCCGCTGATCAGTGCCAGCACGATGTACAGGCCGCCGCGCATGTGTTCGTCGAACACCAGCGCGCCCCAGACGATCGCCACCGCCGGATCGAGCAGCGTAATGCCCGGCTGGGCAGCGACCAGCTTGCCGGCATGCACTGCATTCTGCAGCAGCCACATGCCGGCGACCGCGGCGATGATCGCAAGGTAAATCTGCCAGGACGTGATCACCGCGATGAAGCCCTGGTGAAACTGCATCGTCACGCCTTTCATCAACGCGGCGAACAGCGCGAAGCAAATGCCGGTTGCGGCACCGAGCAGTGCCGCGTCGCGCGCGCTTTCGGCGCGCCGGGTCATGGCATACAGCACGACGATGGGCAGCGTCGTGGCACCAACGGCCACGCCCCAGGTCAGGGCGCTGATGTTCGAGGTATGCCCGCCTTCCGGATTCAGAAAACCGACCACGCCGGCCGTGCCGGCCGTCATCACCGTGATGTAGAACCAGTCGCGCCAGCGCAGCTTGCTGCCGAGGAACCAGGACGCGCCGATGAGCGTGAACGGCAGCTCCAGGATTACCAGCGTCTGTACCGTCGCCAGCGCGCCAAAGTTCAGCGCCCCGATCTGGAATATCGAGCCGAGCACGACGCCGGCGATGCCCGCCAGCCACAGCGGTTGTTTGGCAAGGTCGAAAAACAGCCGCGCGCTTTCCTGCGCTTCTTCCGGTTCCTCGCGGCTCGGCTTGCGCTGCAGGATCTGGCCTGCCGCATTCGCCAGCGCCGCGAGCAGCGCGAGGAAGTAGGCTATGTACTGTTCGAACCCGCCGCTCAAGAGGTGCATGACGTCTCCTTGTTATTCACCAGCACGGCGACCGGCAGCACATCGAACAGCGCCGACGCCTCGATGTCGGGCGAAGCCTGCACCGCCTTGTCCCGGATGACTTCCCGCCACTCGGCCGGCTCGCCGGTTCGCACCAGGGTGCCGTCCCAGCCGCCGTCGGCGCCCGCCCGGTGCCGGCCGACCGCGACGACAACGCGGCAGCCGCCGAATGCCCGTGCGAAAGCGCAAAGACGGCCTGCCCGCGGACCCTCGGTCTCCAGCGCCGTATAGGTGCCGTTCGCAAAGATTTCGGGGTAGCGCCGCCGCAGTTCCAGCAGCTTGTAGAGTACGAAAAGTTTGATGCGGCCGTCGTGCCACTGTTGGCGCATTTCGCGGATCGCCGCGACCCGTTCGGCGCCGCTCGCCCTGTCGACACGCTTTGCCTTGCCGAGCAGCCGCCGGCGGCGGTTGAAGTCCACCGGCCGGCGGTTGTCCGGATCAACCAGGTTGAGATCCCACAGCTCGCCGCCCTGGTACACGTCCGGAATGCCGGGACAGGTGAGCTTGAGGGTCATCTGCACGAGGCTCGCGTCGACGCCGGACGCGGCGACCGCGCGGGCGAACGGCAGGAAGTCGTCGAGAAACAGCCGGCTCCCGGGCGGATCGAGCACGCGCGCGACGAAATCGGCCGTGGCCTGTTCGTAGGCCGCGTCCGGATTGGTCCACGAGGAATTGCGCTTGGCCTCGCGAATCGCTTTGTTCATGTAGCCCTGCAGGCGCTCGATGAATTTATCCGCCGCGCCGGCATCGCCGCCATCGGCGAGCAGTTCGACCGGGCACGCGCCGACCAGCGTCTGGTACAACAGGTATTCGTCGTCGCGATCCGGCGCCGGGCGGTCGTCGATCGTCTGCTTTTTGCGCTGGTTGTAGCGAGACCAGCGCCGCACATGCTGCTCCCACGCACCGGGCACCGCGGCGAGAATGGCGAGGCGCGCGCGCACGTCTTCACCGCGCTTGGTATCGTGCGTCGCGGTGGTGAGCTGCGCGTGCGGCCAGTGCTCCGCGCGCTCGGCATTGGCGTGGTGAAACGCGGCGATGGAAATACCGAACTGCGCCGGGTCGCCGCCGACTTCGTTCAGGCCGATCAGCCGGTTGTAGCGGTACAGCGACGTGTCTTCGAA
>DASSNT010000004.1:0-7553 GCA_035701285.1 Gammaproteobacteria bacterium
ATCCGTGGAATTCGCACTTTTCTCTTCCGTCATTCCTGCGAAGGGCAGGAATATATCTTTCGGTGTACCTGGATTCCCGCTTTCGCGGGAATGACAAATTTGCTGATTAAGCCCGCGTCGCCACATCGAGCGCTTCAGCGGCGACCCGGCCGAGCAGCGCGATCTCGTCATCATTGATGACGTACGGCGGCATGAAGTACATGACGTTGCCGAGCGGTCGCAGCAGCACGCCCTGCGTCAGCGCGTGCTGGTAGGCTTTGAGCCCGCGCCGTTCCTGCCACGGGTACGGCACGCGGTTCGTCTTATCCTTCACCATCTCTATCGCGACGATCATGCCGTGCTGGCGCACTTCGCCGACCTGCGGATGGTCGGCCAGCGGTGCGGCGGCCACGGCCAGCTTCTGCGCCTTGGCGCGGTTCGTCTCGACCACGTTGTCGTCAGCGAAAATATCCAGCGTCGCCAGCGCCGCGCTGCAGCCGAGCGGGTTGCCGGTGTAGCTGTGCGAGTGCAGGAACGCGCGCAGCGTCGCGTAGTCGTCGTAGAACGCGGCGTAGATCTCGTCGGTCGTCAGCGTCACCGACAGCGGCAGGTAGCCGCCGGTCAGCCCCTTGGACAGGCACATGAAATCGGGTGCAATCCCGGCCTGTTCGCAGGCGAACAGCGTGCCGGTGCGGCCGAAGCCGACCGCGATTTCGTCGGCGATCAGGTGTACGCCGTAGCGGTCGCAGGCTTCGCGCGCGAGCGTCAGATACACCGGGTGGTACATGCGCATGTTGCCGGCGCACTGCACCAGCGGCTCGAGCACCACCGCCGCGATCTCCGCGTGGCGCGTCGCCAGCAGCGTTTCCAGCGCGGCGAACTGGCGTCGCGAATGAGCCTCCCAATCCTCGCCCGGCGCGCGCTCGAAGCAGTCCGGGCTGGGGACGGTGAGCGTTTCCATCAGCAGCGGCTGGTAGGTTTCCTTGTACAGCGGCACATTGCCGACCGCGAGCGCGCCCAGCGTTTCGCCGTGATAGCCATTCTCCAGCGTCACGAACTTCGTCTTGTTCGGCTGGCCGCTGTTCAGCCAGTAGTGAAAGCTCATCTTGAGCGCGATTTCGATCGCCGACGAGCCGTTGTCGGCGTAAAAGCAGTGGCCGAGTTGGCCGGGGGTGATCGTCGCGAGCCGCTCGGACAGCTCTATCACCGGCTCGTGCGAAAAGCCGGCGAGCATCACGTGTTCGAGTTGCTCGGCCTGGCGCGCGATCGCGCCGCTGATGCGCGGGTTGGCGTGGCCGAACAGGTTGACCCACCATGAGCTGACGACGTCGAGATAGCGGTTGCCGTCGAAATCTTCCAGCCACACCCCCTCGCCGCGGCGCATCGGAATTACCGGCAGCCATTCGTGGTCCTTCATCTGGGTGCACGGGTGCCAGAGGGCGCTCAGGTCGCGCTTCACCAGGGCTGCGTTGCTAGTCATTTCAAACAGAATTCTTCGATCATTCGTTTCAAGGTCTCGCGCGCGGGCGCAATCATATCCAGCCCCAGGTATTCGTCCGGCTGGTGCGCCTGGGCGATGTCGCCCGGGCCGAGCACGATCGTGTCCAGGCCGAGTTCGCGAAAGAACGGCGCTTCCGTGCCGAATGAGACGGCTTCGGAGGCCGCACCGGTCAGCCGTTCCGCCGCCGCGACCAGCGCCGACTCCGCGGGCGTTTCCATCGCATCGATGCCTTCGAACAGGCGCCGGAACTCGAGCCGGAACGGCGTGCCGTCGAGTATGTCTCGGCAACGCTGATGCAGCGCATCGCGTACCGTGCTTCCTTTCATGCCCGGCAGCGTGCGCAAATCAATGTGCAACTCGCACTCGCCGCAAATCCGGTTCGGATTGTCGCCGCCGCGGATCGCGCCGAAGTTCAACGTCGGCAGCGGTACCGCGAAATGTTCATTGTGGTGCGTGCGTTGCATGTCATCTCGGTAATCGAGCAGCGCGTTGATAATCGCGTGCATTCCTTCCACCGCGTTCGCGCCGAGCGCCGGGTCGCTGGAATGGCCGCTTTGGCCAAGCACGCGAATACTCTCCATCAGGATGCCCTTGTGCATCCTGACCGGCTGCATGCGCGTCGGCTCGCCGATCACCACCCGGCTCACGCCGGGCAGCCCGGAACCGGCCAGCGCCCGGCCGCCGAACATGTCGCTTTCCTCGTCGGCGGTCGCGACCAGCACCAGCGGCCGCTGGAAATCGGCCGCGTCGAACTGGACGGCGGCCTCGAGCGCGAACGCAAAAAACGATTTCATGTCCGCGCTGCCGAGGCCGTACAGGCGGTCGTCGGCCTCGCGCAGCTTGAACGGGTCGCTGCTCCACAGCGCGTCGTCGAACGGCACGGTGTCGGTATGGCCGGACAACGCCAGGCCGCCGTCGCCGCGGCCGAGCGAAGCAATCAGGTTGACCTTGCCGGGCGCCGCATCGAGCGGCTGCAGCTCGACATCGAAGCCCGCGTCCTCGCACCAGTTGGCCAGCAGATCGATCACCGGCCGGTTGCTCATGTCGAATTCGGGCATGACGCTGCTCACCGACGGCGTCGCGATCAGCGCGCGGATCATCTCGGTCAGCGGCGGCAAATGGCGGTGTGGCATAGCGCGTGCATTATACTCGCTGGTTTGGCCTACACCGGGAGCGACCTTGGTAACCATCAACGACGGGATTGTCAGCGAAGCGCGGCAGGTCCCCTCGCCGAATTTTGATGCGCGGCCGGCGGGCGCGGAAATCGATTTGCTGGTGGTTCACGGCATTTCGCTGCCACCCGGCAAATTCGGCGGCCCGCATATCGAGCGGCTGTTCACGAACCAGCTTGATCCCGCCGCGCATCCGTACTTTGCGGCGATAAACGGCATGCGCGTGTCGTCCCATCTGCTCATCCGCCGCGACGGCGAGCTGGTGCAGTTCGTCAACCTGCGCGACCGGGCCTGGCACGCCGGCGAATCGGCGTACGGCGGGCGCAGTGCGTGCAACGATTTTTCGATCGGGGTCGAGCTTGAAGGCATCGATGATGCCGCGTACGCGGACGCGCAGTACCGGCGGCTCTCCGAAGTCGCGCGGGCGATCATGCAGACATGGCCGGCGATCAAGCCGGAACGGATCTGTGGCCACAGTGACATCGCGCCCGGCCGCAAGACCGATCCGGGCATGGCATTCAACTGGCAGCGGTTCCGGGGGCTGCTTCAGGCGGGCAATGCGCAGGACGCTTGAATTTGCTGTGGCCGTGCTGCTCGCCGGTGCAGCCGCCGTTGGCGCGGCCGCGCCGGCGCCGCGCATCGTCAGCCTGTCGCCGGGCCTGACGGAACTGGTTTATGCCGCCGGTGCGGGCGAGCAGCTCGTCGGCACCACGGCCTATACCGACTACCCGGCCGCGGCGACCAGGTTGCCGCAGATCGGCGATGCGTTTCATATCGACGTCGAGCGCCTGGTCGCGCTGAAGCCCGACCTGGTGCTGGCCTGGGCGAGCGCGGATCCGCCCGCGTTGCTGGCTCGCCTGCGCGGGCTCGGCTTCAAGGTGGCGGTATTCGAGCCGCGCACGCTCGCCGACATCGCCGCCAACCTGCGCCGCATCGGCAAGCTTGCCGGCACCAGCGCCGAAGCCGAGCAGGCGGCGCAGGCGGTTGAGCAGGGATTAAAGCGACTTCGCGAGCAGTATGCCGGTCGCGAGCCGGTCAGGGTCTTCTACGAGATTTCCGCACACCCGCTGTACACGATCAATGGCAAACAGATCATCAGTCAGGGCATCGAATTGTGCGGTGGGCGGAATATCTTTGCGGATCTGCCGTCACTGGCCGCGCCGGTCAGCGTGGCGGCAGTGATCGCGCGGAATCCTGAAGCGATTGTGACGGGTGGTGACGGTAACGGTAACGGCGTGAAAAACCGGCTTGACGCGTGGCGCCGTTGGCCGCAAGTCACGGCGGTAACGAATAACGCGCTGTTCAGCGTACCGGCGGATCAGATCGCCCGCGCGACACCACGGATGCTGGAAGGAATCAAGACGATCTGCCGCGATCTGGAGAAAGCGCGGCAGTCGATGCGGTCCGCACCGTTATCCGGGCAGCATTAATTCCGCGCCCGGCCCCGCCACCGGAGAAACATAGACGTCGCTGCCGAGGCCGGCATCGGCAAACGCAGCCTGCATTGCCGGCGCGGCGCCCTCGGCAGCAGCGCGATCGACAAACCACCCGAACACGCTCGGTCCGGCGCCGGAAATGCCGACCCCCAACGCGCCGGCCGCCATCGCCGCCGCGCGCACGGCGTCAAAACCGGGAATCAGCGGTGCGCGGTGCGGTTCTACAAGCACGTCCGTCAGGCCCGCGCGAACGAGTTCGGCGTTGCCGCGCGCACAACCGGTCAGGAAGAGGGCCAGGTTACCGGTGTGGCAGGTGATGTCGCTCATCGGATAGGCGACAGGCAGCACTTCCCGTGCCGCACGCGTTTCCATGACGTGATGTGGATGCACCAGCACACAATGCCATTCAGCCGGCACGTCCAGCGGCACGAGCCGCTCCGGCGTCGTCAGCACCAGGCCGCCCAGCAGCATCGGCCCGACATTGTCGCCGTTGCGTGCGCCGGTGACGAGGGCTTCGCCATCCAGCGCGAATGGATAGAGTCGCTCCCGCGACAGCGGCGTATCGAGCAGCGCGTTGGCCGCAACCAGTGCGGCGACGCAGGAGGCGGCCGATCCGCCCATCCCGGAGCCGAGCGGAATGCCCTTGTGCAGTTCGACGCTGAAGCCGAACGGCAGCTTGAGCGCCTCGCGCAAAGCGATCAGCGCGCGGCCGGCCGTGTTGCGTTCGGCCTCGCGTGGCAGCGTCGTGACGACGCCATCGATGGCGTCGATTCGCACAACCGGCGTGTCGATCCGCCGCACGGTGGCGCGGTCGCCGGGGCCGGCGATGCTGTGCCCGAGAATGTCGAAACCAACGCTGACATTGCCCACGCCTGCCGGCGCGAACGCGGTTGCTTCGCTCACCGCACGCGCGCGCTCTGCCACAGCACCTCGCTGCCGCCCTCGTGACGCGCGAGCACACGCCCCAGCACGAACAGCAGGTCCGACAGGCGATTGAGGTAATGCAGCGCGTCGGGATTGACCTGCTGGTCGCGCGCGAGGGTCCAGCAGCGGCGTTCGGCGCGCCGGGCGACGGTGCGGGCAAGGTGGCAGGCGGCGGCCGCGGGGCCGCCGCCGGGCAGGATGAACTCCTTCAGCGCCGGCAGGTCGGCGTTGAACTGGTCGAGCGCGATTTCCAGCCTGGCGACATCTTCGGTCGTAATCGCCTGGTGCCCCGGAATGCAGAGTTCGCCGCCGAGGTCGAACAATTTATGCTGAACCTGCGACAGGCAATGGGCGACTGGCTCGGGTACCGAGTGCGCGAGCACCATGCCGATCACGCTGTTCAACTCATCCGTCGTGCCGTAGGCCTCGACGCGCGCATCATCCTTGGCGACCCGGCTGCCATCGCCGAGGCCGGTGGTGCCGTCGTCGCCGGTGCGGGTATAAATTTTGCTGAGTCGGTTGCCCATCGCGTCACCTTGGAAGCCACTAGTCAATCCGCGTTCCATTCGTATTCTAACGTCAAATAAAACCCGCGGCCGGGCGTGCGGTAGCCGGCGACCGTTTGATAGCGGGTATCGAACAGATTTTCGATCTTCGCGAACAGCGCCCAGCGCGGCGTGAGCTGAAAGCGGCTGTTGAGGTTGACGAGCACATAGCCGGCGTCGGTGACGTTCGTATAAGGCGAATCCTTGCGCGGCCCGCTGGCCAGCAGTTGCAGGCCGACGACGTGCGGACCGATGGAATAGCTGAAGCGGGTGGTGAAGCTCTGGCGTGCGCGGCGGGCAAGATAATCGTCCGTGGTTCTGTCGCGCGGGTCGGTGATATTCGCTGCCGCGTGCCAATGCCAGTGCAGACCGCTGACGTCGTAGCCGATTTCAAGCCCGCGGATGCGGGAGCGGGCAAGGTTGGCGTTGCGGCCGGGCCGGGGGCCGAGAAAGCCATCGGGATCGACGAACACGATCAGGTTGTCGATGTCGTTGCGGTACAGATCGACCGTCAACTCCTGGTTCCAGTCAAACTCGTGGCGCAGGCCGATCTCGACGCTGCGCGCCGTTTCCGGATCAAGCTCCGGGTTGCCGCCGTAACCGAACCGCTCGACGCTGGTGGGGGCGTGAAAGGCGGTGCCGTAACCGGCGGTCACTCGCGTGTCGTCGCTGATCTGGTAGCCGTAGTCGACATTGCCGGTCAGGTGATTCCCGAAGCGGTCATCGTCGGTGTCGCGCGCGGCAACCACCAGGCGATGCCGCCCGAACAGGGCATCGTCCTGCACATAAAGGGCGCGTGCACGGTGGCTTTCGTCGAAGCTCTGGCCAAAGCTGACCGCCGCGGTTTGCTCGTGCTCGACATGCACTCCGGCGATCAGGCGGTTGTTGTCGGCGAGCGCAAAATTGTGCTGCCAGTCGACGGCGTCGCGCCGCGTGCGCTGAAAATCCGGCGATCTCTGCTGGTCGATCTCGCCATGGAAATGGCTGAGCACGAGTTTCGTGTGCCACTCGTCAGAGGGCGTGGCGGCGAACGTCGCGGCGCTGAGCGCCTGTTTGTAGTCTTCCGCCAGCGGCGACAAATCGAAGTCGAGATATTCGGTTTCGCCGGTCGACTGCCAGTGGCGCAGGCCGGCGCTCAAGCCGTCGCTGTGCCATTTGCCGTACAGGTTCAGTGTCGTGTTGTCGTGGCCGCGATCGAGATTGCTTTCGACGCGCGGCGGAAATCCGTCGGTTGATCCGCGGCTGGCGCTGATCGCGCCTTCAAGATGTTCACCGGCGCCGCTTAAAGTCGCCGCTGCCTCGCGCGTGTTGTAATGTCCAGTCCCGATGCGAACGTCGGCATGCGCGCGGTGTTCCGGTCGCCGCGTCACGATATTAATGATGCCGCCGATCGCGCCCGAGCCGTACAGGCTCGAGCGCGGCCCCTTGATGATTTCGATGCGCTCGACGTCGCTGATGGCGATGTTCTGCAGCGCTGCGCCGCCGAGCGTGCCGGGATTGATGGGCACGCCGTCCAGCAACACCAGCGTCTGGTCGCTGTTCGCGCCGCGGATGAACACGGACGTCGGCTGGCCCGGCCCGCCATTGCGCGCCACATCCACACCGGCAACAAAGCGCAGCAGCGCGGCCACATCCAGCGCCTGGCTGCGCTCGATCGCCGGCCGGTCGATCACGACCACCGGCGCGACCGCCTGATCGACGCCCAGGTCGACCCGGTCGGCGACGATAATCATTGGCGGGGCAATTTCCGGTGCCGGCGGCGCCGCCGGTTCATCGGCATAGGCAGCGGAACAAAAAAAGAGTGCGGCCGCGCCGCAGCCGAAAAGAAGAGTTTTCATTGCTTATTCTCCCGACGCCAGCGCTCCCGCAGGCGTTCAGACGGTGACAATCACCGGCATCGGAGAGAAAAAAGAGGAAGGGTTTCGAAACCCCTAAGCCGCCCTCCGCGACACCGGCGCCAGGAAGTCTCACGACTTCCACCAAGGTCGGTCTCCGG
>DASSNT010000005.1:0-9585 GCA_035701285.1 Gammaproteobacteria bacterium
GGCAGCGAGGAGCGTGAGGACGCGGATGCGGTTGCGACTGCGCTGCGGGAGACCGACGAAGAGTTGGGCATTCCTGCCGAACGCATCGAGACGATCGGCTTCCTGGAGCCGTACCGAACGATTACCGATTTTGTAATCACGCCCGTCGTCGGCCTGGTGGAGCCGGGGCCACTCAAGCCGGACCCGCACGAAGTCGCCGCCGCCTTCGAAGTGCCGCTGGATTACCTGCTGAAGGCATCGAGCTTTGAGCGGCGCGAGAAGAATCTGAACGGCCATCGCGTGGCGTATTACGTCGTCAACTACGAAGGCGAAGTGATCTGGGGTGCGACGGCCGCGATACTGTACGAGTTTTGCGGGTTGCTGACATGAGCGACATTCAGAGGCTGCTCGAGATCATGGCCGCGCTGCGCGACCCTGAAACCGGCTGCCCGTGGGATCGCGAACAAACCTTCCGCAGCATCGCCCCGTATACAGTCGAAGAAGCTTACGAAGTAGCCGAGGCGGCCGAGCAGAACGATCCCGCGGCGCTCAAGGACGAACTCGGCGACCTGCTGTTACAGGTCGTGTTTCATGCGCGCATGGCCGAGGAGGCGGGGCTGTTCAATTTCGACGCGGTTGCGGGCGGCCTTTGCGAGAAACTGGTTAAGCGTCATCCGCACGTTTTCGGTAACGCCCGAATTGAGGACGCCGAAGCACAGACGCGAGCCTGGGAAGATCAGAAGGCCGCCGAGCGCGGCGACGCCGGCGTCCTGGCGGATGTTGCGGCCACGCTGCCGGCGCTGACACGCGCCGTCAAACTGCAGAAGCGGGCTTCGCGCGTCGGCTTCGACTGGGACGCGATCGAGCCGGTGCTGGCGAAGATTCACGAGGAACTGGATGAACTGAAAGCCGAAATCGGCGAGGGCACGCCGAAGGCGCGGCTGGAAGACGAACTTGGCGACGTGCTGTTTGCGGTGTCCAATCTTGCGCGGCACCTGGACATCGATCCGGAGCAGGCTTTGCGCGGTACCAATCGGAAGTTTGTTCGGCGGTTCGAGGCGGTCGAAGCCGGGCTGGCTGCGCGTGGGGAGCGGCTTGAGGACGCGAGTCTTGAGGCGATGGATGCGCTTTGGGTCGAGGCTAAAAAGGGAGAATAAAGAAAGAATCAAAGAATCCCCCTCTAGCTCCCCCTTCCTCGCTTCGCGAGCAAAGGGGAGAACAAGAGGGGAGTTTGTCTTTAGTCGCCTACTCGTATTTCAACATCTCCGCTCAGCGTTTCCGCCCGCACGTGGGCGCTGCCATTGCCGCTGGTGAAGTGCAGTTCGGAGCCGGGGGCGTAACGGCTGGTGCGCTCCGCCTTCGGGCCGAAGGCGTTGTCGATATCGCCGCTGAAGGTTTCGATATCGAATTCCGCATCCGGCTTGGCCGGCAGGCGCAGCAGAATGTCGCCGCTGGTGGAGTGGAACTCGTAGACGCCGCCGTTTGCGAATGCCGTGGCGTACGTGATGTCGCCCGACGTTGAACCCATGTCGGCACGCTTCAGCTGGCTGCCGGTGACCTCCACATCGCCGCTCACGCTTTTGCCGCGCAGCTCGCCGTTGATGTTGGCCACGCGAACATCGCTGCTCACGCCGCTGGCTTCCACATGGGCATCAGGCGCCGAGCCTGTGACTTTGACTTCACCGCTGACGCTTTCCGCGCTGATTTCGGGGGACTTCGATTCCAGCGTGATGTTGCCGCTGACGGACTTGAGGCGCTGCGACCCGACAACCTGGCGCGCGCCGATGTCGGCGCTCACGGTGCTGACTTCGACCGCGGCGGCCTGCGGCAGCTTGATGACGAGTACCGCGCCATCGCGAATGTTGCCATGCTCGGGATACTCGACGTGAATGTCGATATTGTCTTTGTCGCCGCTGATCTTCAGCTCCTGATCGTCGGAGCCGAGATTGCCGGTGACCTGCACGCCGTTCTTGTCCCAGCCGACGATCGTCACTTTACCGGCGATGTTGTCGACATGCACTGATGCGTTTGGCGTCGCGTCACGGGTCGCATTAACCGGCGGCCCGGCGTAGGCCGGCGCGGCAGCGAAGGCAAAGAGTACAAGAGCACTGAAAAGATGTTTCATGATGGGTAACTCCTGGTCAAATCAAGTCTTGTCTGTTGAATAGTCAGCCGATTTCGCTCGGCATAGGCTTCATAAAGCAGGTCCTGCAGGACCGGGCTCGTCGGATCGCGTTGCATGGCTTCGCGAACCTGTCCAATAGCCTGATTCAATACTTGGATGTTTCTGGCGATCACAAGGTTTGAATCGGTGGGCGCCGCCTGGACGGTTGCAGGGGTTTGCGGATTGGTTCCGTTGAACGAAAGAAACACGCCCAGCGCGCAGGCACCGGCCAGCACGGCGGCGGCGACGCCGAACAGCGGCCGCCGGAACGTCCGCTTGGGCTGGCCCAGGCGCGCCTCGATTTCCGGCCACAGGTCGCGGCGCGGTTCGATGCGCTTCGGCAGTTCGTTAATCAGTTGGTCGAGTCGCTTGTCGTTCATGCTTTCAACCTCGCACGCAGCAGCTTGCGCGCCCGGTGCAGTTGCGCCTTGGAAGTACCCGTCGCGATGCCGGCCAGGTCGGCGATTTCCTCGTGCCGGTAGCCTTCGACGTCGTGCAACACAAAAACCTGGCGGGCGCCGTCCGGCAATTGTGCAATCGCCGTTTCGAGATCGAGCATCACGCCCGGCTCCTCGTCCAGCGCGTCTTCCTCGTCCGGCAACGGGGCATCGGTTTGTCTTGCCGCACGACGAAAATGCGCCAGCGTCGTATTGACCGCGATTCGATGCAGCCAGGTGCCGAAGCCGCTGTCGCCGCGAAATTTCGCGAGCGATTGCCACGCCTTGACGAAGGCTTCCTGGGTGAATTCCTCGGCCTGCGCCGGATTGCCGGACAATCGCAGGCAGACGGCGTGAATCCGGCCGACGTGGCGCCGGTAGAGGCGCTCGAACGCGCCTGAATCGCCCTTGCGGGCACGCGCTACGAGACCCGCCTCCAGCGGTGTTGCGGAACGGGCTATGGACTCGGCCGTCGCGGTTTGCATGATTGTTGGATGCCGGCGGAGGCGAAAAGGTTTGAATTGGATACCTGGTCTTAATAGATCCCCCTCCAGCTTCCCCTTCCGGGCCTGCGGCCGCAAAGGTGAGGGCAAGCACTCACCGTTCTTGCTCTCCCCTTTGCTCGCGAAGCGAGGAAGGGGGAGTTGGAGGGGGATTCTTCTCTACTCGCCGGACTTCACTCTATCCAGCAACGGCTTGATCAAATCGATCGGAATCGGGAAGAAAATGGTCGAGTTCTTGTCGCCGGCGAGGTCGATCATCGTCTGCAGGTAGCGCAGTGTCATCGCCTGCGGCTCGCTACTCAGCACTTTCGCGGCTTCCGTCAACTTCTCCGACGCCTGCAACTCGCCCTCGGCGTTGATGATCTTGGCGCGCCGCCAGCGCTCCGCCTCGGCCTGTCGGGCGATCGCCCGCACCATGTTTTCGTCGATATCGACCTGCTTGATTTCGACGTTGGTGACCTTGATGCCCCACGGGTCGGTGTGCTCGTCGAGGATGCGCTGGATGTCGGCGTTCAGCTTGTCGCGGGCCGCCAGCATTTCGTCCAGTTCGTGCTGGCCGAGCACCGAGCGCAGCGTCGTTTGCGCGAGCTGGCTTGTGGCTTCGAAGTAGTTCGCCACCTGGACCACCGATGGTTCCGGATTGACGACGCGGAAATAGATCACCGCGTTGACCTTGACGGACACGTTGTCGCGCGAGATCACGTCCTGCGGCGGTACGTCGAACACGACCACGCGCAAGTCGACGCGCACCATCTGCTGAATAACCGGGATGATGATGATCAGGCCCGGTCCCTTCACGGCGTAAAAGCGGCCCAGGAAGAATACGACGCCGCGTTCGTACTCGCGCAGGATGTTGATCGCGCTGAACAGAAACATCAGCAGCAGCGCGACGCCGACGGCAATTCCAATCCACATGTGAGACTCCTTGAGAGTTAGACCCTCTCCCTCATATCAACTCCCCTCATCCCAGCCTTCTCCCTGAGGGAGAAGGGGTTAGAGGATCGTCCGGTGGAGCGTCCAAAGGCTCCACGTCGAGCGTCAGCCCTTCCATTCGAACCACTTTAAGGCGCTGGTTCTTCTTCACGTGGCCTGCGGCCCGCGCCCGCCAGATTTCGCCGTGTACGCGCACCTGGCCCAAGTCCGTGAATGCAGCCAGCGGCAGCGCGATTTCGCCAATCATGTCGGGCGCGCCGGTGACCACGGCGCGCCGATGCGCGCGCACCGCGAGCATGATCAATAACAATATGCAGATGCTGATCGCCGCGCCGACTCCGGCGATGACGGCAAGCGAGACGGTGAAGCCGGGCGCGTGAGTGTTCATAAGCAGGATCGAGCCGATGACGAACGCGGCGACGCCGCCGAGGCCTAGTGTGCCGAAGCTGGTGACGAACGCTTCGGCAATCATCAGCCCGATGCCGAACAGCATCAGCGCGAGCCCCGCGTAGTTGACCGGCAGAACCTGGAACGCGAACAGCGCGAACAACAGGCAGATGCCGCCGACCACGCCGGGAAAAATGAATCCCGGATGCGTGGCCTCGATGCCGATGCCGAGGATGCCGCCGAGAAACAGCAGATAGGCAAGGGTGGGGTTGGTCAGCACGCTGAGGAATTTGGTGCGCCAGTCGGGTTCGATCGTGCGGATCGTCAACTGTGCGGTCTGCAGGACGACGGGCTTGCCGTTGACGGACACCTGGCGGCCGTCGACGCGATCGAGCAGCACCGCCATCGACGGCGCGATCAGGTCGACGACATGTTTCTTGAGCGCTTCCTCGGCCGGCAGGCTGGCGGCTTCGCGTACCGCTTTTTCGGCCCAGGCGGCGTTCCGGCCGTGCCGCTCGGCCAGCGCGCGAATGTAGGCGACCGAATCGTTCAGCACCTTGCGCTGCTCGGCCGTCATTTTGGATGGGGATTTTTCGCCGCCCATCAGTGGCACCGGCGTCGCCGCGCCGAGGTTCGTCGTGGGCGCCATCGCCGCGGTCTGGGTGGCGTAGAGGATGTAGGTGCCGGCGCTGGCGGCGCGCGCGCCGGACGGCGCAACGTAGCCGATCACAGGTACCGGCGAGGCCAGAATCGCCTGGATGATGTCGCGCATCGACGTGGCCAGCCCGCCGGGCGTATCGAGTCGCAAAATCACCACTCGCGCGTTTTGCGTCGCGGCCTGGTGGAGCGCGCTGGTGACGTAATCGCTGGTGGCCGGGCCGATCGGACCGTCGATCGTGATCACGACGGCACTGCCGCCGGCCGTCGTCGCGCCGTAGGCGAGGAGGCCGGCAGAAAGGATGATGGCTACGCCGGCGATAAGCAGCCGCGACCGCATAGGCAATCCTGTAATTCCTTTGAGCATGTAAGCAGAATGCGCCGGAATGTGCAATCGGTCGCTACCGGCGGCGCCGGCTGAACGGTAAGATACGGGTTTGTCTTTACGGATTGACTGAAAACCAATAATGAAAGGGATGTTCTTCCGCCGCATGGCGCTGGGCATTTGCCTGTTCGCCGGCTTCTGCGGCGCCGGTGCAGCCGAGCCGGGGGCAAAGCTACCGAAGGTCTGCCTCGTCCTCAGCGGCGGCGGCGCGCGCGGCGCGGCGCATGTCGGCGTGCTGGAAGTGCTCGAAGCGCTGCATGTGCCGGTCGACTGCATCGTCGGCACCAGCATGGGCGCGATCATCGGCGGGCTGTATGCCTCGGGCATGCCGCCGGGGTTTCTCGAGGGCGTGTTGAGCGACCCGCAGGTACAGCAGGCGATGGCCGAGGACCGGCCGCGGAATTTGCAGGCTTACCGCACCAAGCAGCGCGAGGCCAACTACCTTTTCAGCCTCGAGTTCGGATACAAGGATGGCCGGTTCTACTTTCCCAAGGGGCTGGTGCGGGGACACAGCGCGCGCGAGCTTCTGAACGCGCTGACCCTGTGGACGCGGCCCGCGCGGCAGTTCAGCAAGCTGCCCATTCCGTTCCGCGCGGTCGCGACAGACATCGAAACCGGAAACATGGTGGTGCTGGATCATGGCGATCTGGCCGAAGTGATGCGCGCCAGCATGGCCGTGCCCGGCTTTTATTCACCGGTGCGCGTGCAGGGCCACCTGCTGGTCGACGGCGGCCTGGTGCGGAATCTGCCGGTCGGTGTTGCGAAGAAAATGGGGGCGGACGTCATCATCGCCGTCGATGTTTCCACCCCGCTGGCGACGGCGGATACGCTGGACAACGTGCTCGGCGTGTCGATACAGGTCGTCAACCTGCTGACACGGCAGAACGTCGTGGACTCCATTGCGAAGCTGGGTCGGCACGACGTGATCATTCAGCCGAACCTGGACGGCATCGGTTCGGTGGATTTCGAAGCGATGAGCGATGCGATCGACGCCGGCCGGCAGGCGGCGCAGCACGTGGCAAAGCTGCTGAAACCGCTGAGCGTGTCCGCGTCGGCGTACGAGCATTACCTCAAACGGCAGCGTCACATGGTTCCGTTGCCGCAGAAAGTGGAGTTCATCCGGATCGAAGGCAACCATCTGGTGCCGACCGCGCTGATCCACAGCCAGATCCGGACGCGGACCGACGAGCCGTTCAGCCTTCGAGTGTTGAAGCACGACGTGCGCCGCTTGTACGCGCTCGGCGAATTCGAGCGCGTGGACACGACGATCGTCAGTCGTGACGGGCGCCAGGGAATCATATTCAGGGTCCGGGAAAAGGGCTGGAAGCCCGACTACTTCGAGTTCGGCATGGGCATCGTCGACGACTTCGAAGGCGACAGTTTTTACAACATGCGCTTCGGATTCCGGAAGCCGGCCGTCAATCGGCTGGGCGGCGAGTGGGACAGCGTATTGCAGGTGGGGCGGACGCGCCGCGCGTTCACCGGGCTGTATCAACCGCTGGCCTACGGCAGCCTGTATTTCATCGAACCGTCGGCGGAATACGTCAACCATACGTTCTATACGTTTGAAGGTTCGACGCGCAACGCCGAGTTCAGCGCGCGCAAGATGAGCGCGGCGGTCGATTTCGGACGCGAGCTGGGCGACGTTGGTCAGGCGCGTGTCGGCATGGCCGCCGGCGATGTGGATGTGACGCCGCACGTGGGCGTGGACGGCTTGCCGGAAGTGCACACCGACTTTGTCGGCTATGAATTCAATCTCGGCTTCGACACGCTGGACAACTACAATTTTCCGTCCGACGGCTTTTACCTGAACCTGCATGGATTTCTGCCGCGGCCCGGGCTCGGCGGCGACCTCAACTACGACAGGGTTATCCTGACGGCCGGCAAGGCGTTCAGCTTCGGTGACAACAACTTTCTGTTGAACACGACGATGGCGACGTCGTTCGGGACGCGGATTCCGTTTTACGACCAGTTCACTTTAGGCGGTTTCCTGTCGCTGTCGGGCCTGCGCCAGGACGAGCTGCGCGGCAACCAGGCATTCGCCACGCGCCTGATCTATTACAATCGCGTCAGCCATCTGCCCGGCGTGCTCGGCGGCGGCGTTTATATCGGCGGCAGCCTCGAGGCCGGCAACGTCTGGCAGGATCAGGGGCATAACTATTTCAGCGGCCTGCGTTACGGCGCCTCGCTGTTCGTCGGCGCAGACACGGCGATCGGCGCGCTGTACCTTGGCGCGGGTTTGTCGCAACACAACCAGGCTGCTTTCTATCTCTATCTCGGACGTCCTTTTTGATGAAAATCGATATCTTCACCACTGGTGGCACAATCGACAAAACCTATTTCGACGCCAAAAGCGATTACAAGATCGGCGAGTCGCAAATCGATGCGATTCTTGAGGAAGCGGAAGTCAATTTCGATTATGAAGTCAGGGCGCTGTGCCGGAAGGACAGTCTCGACCTGACTGATGAAGACCGCGCGATGATTCGCGAAGCCGTCGCCGCCTCGGACAGCGCGCATGTGCTGATCACCCACGGCACCGATACGATGGCGACGACGGCCGACCGGCTGAAGGATATCGGCGGCAAGACCATCGTGCTGACCGGGGCGCTGGCACCGGCGAAATTCCGCGCCAGCGACGCGACGTTTAATATCGGCGGCGCCGTGGCGGCCGCGCAGAGCCTGCCGGCGGGCGTGTATATCTTTATGAACGGCTGCGTGTTCGAGGCCGGGAAAGTGCACAAAAACCAGGAGCGGCGGCGCTTCGAGGCGCTTTGAACCTTGCTTTTTGCCGCCAGTCGTATAATGGTGAAAGTGCGATCTACTGGAGGATCAGCCGATGAAACGGATACTACTGGCAACGTTCGCATTGTTATTCAGCGCCGCGGCGGTGCCTGCGCTTGCCGACAATCCCAATCCCTTTGCGAGCGACAACGAGCCCCACGCCGTGCTGCGGTTCAGCGGCGGCCTGCAGGTACAGCGTTTGATTCCGCTTTACCTGTGGAGCATCAACGGCCAGCGGGTGTTCAAAGAGGACGCGCCGCTGGTGTACCTGAAGCCCGGCAACTACACGCTGGAGTTTCGCGCCCGGGGCATCCGCAATCGCGGCCATGTACCGGATGCGAATATCGCCATCCCAGGCACGACCAAGTGGCAGGAGACCGACGACACCATCAAGGTGACGCTGCAGCCGGGCCATGTCTACTACATAGCCGCCAAGCCGCACGGCAACGGTGCGTGGACGGCGGTGGTCTGGAAAAGAGGGAGCCAGGACTAGCCGGAGGCCCGGCATGAGTGCCGACACCCTCGTCACGACACGGCAGCTTGCCGAGCGGCTTGACGATCCGGACTGGATTGTCTTCGATTGCCGCTTTGATCTGGCGGCGCCGGACGCCGGGGAACACGAATATGAAAGCGCGCATATCCCCGGCGCTCGGTATGCTCACCTGGAGCGCGACCTGTCGGGCCCGACAGGCCCTCAGACAGGCCGCCATCCTTTGCCCGATCCGGATCTGCTCGCCGCCAGGCTGGCGGGCTGGGGCGTCGAGCCGCACTCGCAAATCGTCGCCTACGACGACCGCGGCGGCGCCTTTGCCGCCCGGCTGTGGTGGCTCGCGCGCTGGCTCGGTCATCGCAACGCCGCGGTGCTGGATGGCGGCCTGAGCCGCTGGCAGGCGGAGGGCCGGCCGCTGGACCAACGGATACCGCACCCGGAGGCAGGGCGATTTCAGGCGCGGGTCGATCACGACCTGTGGCTGCGGACGGCCGACGTCGAGGCGCTGGTCGGCGGCGAGCGCGAAGGCCGGCTGGTCGATGCCCGCGACCGGAGCCGCTACAGGGGCGAGCAGGAACCGGTCGATCCGGTCGCCGGCCACATCCCCGGCGCAGTCAACCTGCCGTTCAAGAACAACCTGGATTCCGACCTGATGTTTCGTCCGCCCGCCGAACTGGCCGCGCGTTTTCGTGCGGCTCTCAACGACGAAGCGCCGGCGCGGGTGGTTCACGCCTGCGGTTCGGGCGTAACGGCCTGCCACAATCTGCTGGCGATGGAGGTTGCGGGCCTTCACGGATCGCGGCTTTACGCCGGGTCGTTCAGCGAATGGATCCGCGACCCCGAGCACCGGGTCGAGACCGGCGAATAGG
>DASSNT010000006.1:0-86839 GCA_035701285.1 Gammaproteobacteria bacterium
TTCGTAATGTTGACGGACGAGGAGCGTCAGCTCTTTTCCGAAGCCCTGCCTGTTCCGGTTCTGCCCTCAAACAGGAACGCCGTACATCGCCCGCACTGACCTTCACCAGTTATAAGTATGTCTGAATCAGAAACTGCCAGAAATAATAGTCCCCTTAAAACCGCGATCGTTCTAGGTGCTCCTCGTAGCGGTACGTCGATGACAGCCGGCATTCTCGCCATCCTCGGGGTAGATATGGGCAACGTTCGCAATGCCGACCCCTTAAACCCTCAAGGTTATTACGAAGACCGCGACTTCCTGAACCTGGGAGACGACATCTTTCGAGCTGCCGATCCTGACTCTAACGGTTTCTGTCCACCGGAAGCCTCTGCAATCCGTGAAGTAAAAGGCGAGTTTGAAGGACGAATAACGGCATTGGTAAGCGAGAGAAACACCGCCTGCAACCAAGCCGCATGGGGATGGAAGACGACGCAGACATGCCTTCTCGCGGACCTGTTTCTGCCGCATGTCACGAATCCCCACTTCGTGGTAGCACTCAGGAACCCGCTCGGCTCCGCCAAATCCGCTATCCGATATGTGCAACATGACATCAAAAAGCACATGTATGAAGAGCTGACCCTTGTTTCCGCACTCAGAACCATAGGCCGGTATGAAGAGGCGACTTACCAGCTTTTGAACCGTCACCCGGACATCCCGCATTTGATACTTGCGTATGAAGACATCGTGTCTGATCCTGTTAGTGCCAGCCGCTCGCTTGCTTCTTTTTTGGCTCTACCTGTAGACAAAACCGCTTTAGATAATGCTGTCGAATTTGTACAGACGCGAAACAAGGGAGGTCGGCCCCGATGGTGGAAGCGGCTTACAGCATTACCAGTGCATGGATGAACCGGAATGAACGCGCTGTATTTTGTTGACCAGTTTCCAAAATTGTCCGAAACTTTCGTCCGGGACGAAGCCGTCTGGATGGAAGAGCATTCGCATTTAGCGGGCATCGTAGCGTTGAAGCTGAACGACGCCTTGCTTCCTGATATTCCCGGAACCATTCATCGTAAGATCCACCGCACTTCGCTTCGTTATGTACGCCGGCTTCGGCGCCCCTTCATTGTCATCTACTGGCTGCTGCGTGCGCCGCGCCGCTTTCTCATCGCCTATCGGCTGCTGTTGCAGGATCGGACAATGCAACGGTACTTCTGGAACGCGGCAAGGACAGCGAGGGAGGTAAAAGGTTTAAAACCGAATATCGTGCATGCCCATTTTGCAAGTGATGCCGCTCAAATTGCGAGGTTCGTAAGCTGCATTCTCAATGCGCCCTTTACCCTATGCGTTCATCATTACGATATCTTCCTGGACCCGCCCGAAAACTACGGCGCGCTCGCCGCTTCTGCCGCACATGTAGTGACTATTTCAAACTACAACCGCAACTACCTGATAAATAAACATAATTTACCGGCTAACAAGCTGGATGTGATTCACTGCGGTGTCAGCATCGGACGGTTTTATCGCACGGTTCCCTATCCCGAAATTGGCACTGGCCCGCTGGCGCTCGTTAGCGTCGGGCGGCTCGTTCATGTTAAGGGTCATCAATATCTCATTGATGCCTGCGCCAATCTTCTGGCTTCAGGAATTGACTTTCACCTGACAATCATCGGCGACGGGCCACGGCACAAGCAGCTTGAGGAACGAATTCAGGCCCTCGGATTGGCGGATCACGTTGAGTTAGCCGGCGCGCAGTCTTCTGATGCCGTTCGCGAATACCTGGAGCGTTCACATATCTTCGTCATGCCGAGCTTGTCCGAAGGGATACCGGTCGCGCTGATGGAAGCGATGATCATGGAAATACCGGTAATTGCAACACGCATAAAGGGAATTCCCGAACTGGTTGAAGACGGATGCTCGGGCCTCCTGGTAGCCGCCGAAGATGCCGAACAGCTATCGGCTGCAATCACAAGGCTGCTAAACGATAGCGACATGAGGACTCGCCTTGGCGGCCGCGGCCGCAGGGTCGTGTTGGAGCGCTTTAACGCGTGCACGGAGTACGGCAAACTTCTGAGGTTGTGGTCGCAAGCTACCACAGAGACCGGGGCCTGAATGATTTCCCATCACCACAACTGTGTGTTTGTACACATTCCGAAGTGCGCCGGCAAAAGCATTGAACATGTCTTCCTGGCGTCGCTCGGCTTGACCTGGCGCACCCGAGCGCCACTGCTGCTTCGGCCCAACGACATGCCGGAGCTGGGCCCGCCTCGACTCGCACACCTGAAGGCGGCTGACTACGTGCGCTGCAAATACTTGACTCAGCGGCAGTTCGATGAGTATTTCAAATTTGCCTTTGTACGCAATCCATGGAGCCGGGTCGTTTCAATGTATAAATACATGGGATTCCACCGACATTGCGATTTTGCGACATTTGTAACGACCAGGCTCGCGACGGAACTTTGGGAACAAAGGTACTGGTTTGTCGGGCCTCAAAACGAATATATCTACTCTCAGGAAGGCGACCTGCTCGTCGACTTTGTCGGCAAATTTGAAAATATACAAGCCGATTTTAACCGGGTATGTCGCGCGTTGGATTTACCTGAGACGCAGCTCCGCCACGTTAACTGGCACGAAAAGCGGGAAGCGAAACTGCCCTTCACCCCGAAACGACTGTCGACCTATATCTTGCGCCATCGCGAGATCAAACGGGCTCCGCCTCATAAAGATTACAAAGACTATTATGACGAAGAGACAAAAGGCCTCGTAGCTGAACTTTACAAACGTGATATCGAACTATTTGGCTACGGATTTGACGCACACCAAACCCGGGTAGCGTAGCCCCTAAGCGCCGTGCTTGTTCACGCGCCTGCTTTTCCGGACTCCGCCGTTTCCGTGTAATAGTTTTTATCTTTCCTGATTGCACCCAGAAATGCCGATAGCAAGGCGCGGAAGGCGCTACGGACTGAAAGCGCCATGAGGCAACCCATCCAGTCCTTCAATAAGAGAAATAACGTCCCACGGCGCATGTGAATCAGCATAATCGTCCGGAACTGCCAGTATTGAAATGCGTTCAGAGCTTGTATATATGAGCGCGGATGCCCTCTTTCGGCAATCCAACGGGTTGCAGAGCTGATCGCGGTGATATTGTCCTCGACCAGAGAAAGGCCATTGTTGCTTCTTATCTGGCTACCGCGATTCATCGTAATTTCGGTATCGCAACTTTCTGCGTAGCCTATTGCCCTAGCTTCCGCAACCGAACGCCAGAACAACTCATAGTCCTGACATGTCGTTTGATGCGCTGAGAAGAGAGACCCCAGCCGCTGCAATAAATCGTGCTTTATAAGAACGGTCGATGTTTTTATAGCCCAGTGACAAAACAGGTATTCTCTGTTCGTCATCTCTAGAGACGGAAACGGCTCTCGGCCGTCATCCCGACCGTCCTCGAAAAGATACCTCTTGTTTGCGTGAATGAATTCAACATCGTTCGCTTGCCTGATCACGTCAACCGCATGTTGCAGCTTGTCCCGCAGCCACACGTCATCTGAGTCCAGAAAGGCGACCCACTCCCCGGTTGCCGCGTTGATCGCAGTGTTCCGCGCGACCGCAACGCCGCTGTTTGGCTGATGCTTGTACTGAATGCAGGGGTGCTGGCTCTGATAAGCTCTCACGACTTCGGCGGTTGCATCGGTGGAGCCGTCATCGACAACTAATATCTCGTGAGGCGGGTAGGTTTGCCGCAACACGGATTCCAAAGCGCGCCCGATGAATTCTTCGCGGTTCCAGACCGGGATAACAACGCTGATTGTTGGCATGGACGTCATTTATTCCTTATGCAGCCTGCCTCTTCTCAATAAATTTTCCTGTCCAGGGCAAGGCTTCGGAGAACAGCGCGCGCTCCTGTGGAGTAAGCATGACCAGATAAAAGAAAATCAGCAACGGCCCGTAGTACCCGGCCCCCCACATGAGAATCTGCCAGTAAGTCTTGATATCAATAGTCGTAATTACGTAGACCAACGGAAGTTGAGCCATAACCGCGACTGCGACAAGCGGCACGACTGCCTTGATCAGGCGAGACAACGGAAGCTGCATGATCCGGCAAAGGTACGCCGGCAGGATGGTCAGCCGCGTCGCGACCATTGGAATTGTCGTCCCCAGAGCCACGCCGGCCAGCCCGTACCAATGAACCAGGAGCAAGCTTAGCCCCAGATTAGCCGCCGCTTCACCAAGGTTCATGAAGGCGGTGAACTTGTGCTTGGCCATCGCATAGACAACCCCGATGCTGGGGCTCAGAATACTGGCGGTCGCACGGCCGGCGATTATGATAACCAACGGCAAAAACGCGTCCAGGTACTGCGGGCCGACCCACAACGTAATGAACGGGCGCGCGAATATCAGCGCCGCACCCATTCCCAGGATGGTCAGGATCGTCTTTATTCGCGCGAGAATGATGAATTTATCGCGTATCTGTGCGTGCTCGCCTCGGCTGTAGTAGCCCGCGTACACACTTGGCGGCGACGGAACGACGCTGTTCACCGCACTGACGGTGTAGCCGTTCAGCCGCGCGGCGATATTGAAATGGGTGACCGCCGTTACTCCCATTGTGCTGGCGATCACGACGTTATCGAGTTCGAACTTCATTTTGTTGGCGATCTGGCCGACAAACTGATAGATGCCAAATCCGATCAGCTCGCGCATCTTGTCGATGGCGAAATGCCTGCCGCGCAGTCTCAGCCACGGTGCCAGCGTCCGAACCAGCAGTTGCTGGACACAATAGCCAAGCAAGTCCACGCTCACCGAAATGAAGGCGAGTGCGACTATGCCATAGCCCCGGCTCAGGAACAGAAGAAACAGTGCAGCCCGGACGATCACCTTGCCGAGTTGCACGTAGCAGGTGTAGTCGAAACGCAGGTTTGCCGTCAAAACGCCGAACTGAATATAGAACGGAAACGACAACGCAAAGCCGGTTCCCATTATGAACGCGGTTTCACGGAAAACAGCAACATCGTGCGGATTACTGATCAGTAGCGGCGCGAACCAGACGATGCCAATTGTGGCCAGCAAGGCCAGCAAACCGAATCCGCAAAACATCACCAGCGAGGCGGCAATGATTGTATTCAGTTCCTCCGGATCATTTCTCGGCATCGCGTGGGCGAGATATCGCTGGGCGGCACCCGACACGCCAAAGTCAAGCAACGCATAGAAATTAATGAATGTCCCGATCAGTACCCAGACGCCATACCAGCGGTCGCCCAAGGAATGAATGACGTACGGCGCGAGAAAAAACGACACCCCGATGCTGATCACCAGGGTGAAAGCGCGCAGCCCCGCGCCTCTGAATAGCAGCTTCGCGGTAGTCATCTCTTGGCAACGTCGCCCGTAACGGACGTACGCGGCACGACGGCGAAGTTCGGGTAATTGGAGTAATCCGGCCGTGTCGGCTGGCTCTTGAAAAGCTCCCACGCCTTGACGGCACCGGGGACGCCGGTGTCAACGGCCGCCGCCAGGGCGGGCTGCATGTTGGCTGGATAACCTGTCGGACTCCAGGGGTAGCCGTACATATCCCCCGCCTCATACTTATGCCCGAGATGTTGCGCCATCGCGTCGCTGCCGCACTCCATTCGGGCGACTTTCGGTGACACCGACTTCTGGTACACCTTTTCGAAGCTGTCATAGGTGTCGGCACGTCTGTTGCTGGTGACGGGAAGCGTATAACTTGACCCGTAGACGTAACAGAAACCTGGCGCAACCATTCTGCCCACCGGGAATTTCGCCTTCCAGTGCAACAGCGTTTCGGCACCGTCAAAACCGAGATCGGCCAGATGGCCAATGGCCCAGGTGAAGAAATCGTCCTGCCACGGCGCCAGTGACGTGTGATGATCGTAATGAGTTGCGTAAGGCCCCGCCGTGAGGGCGCCCAGCGCATTGCCGTCGCGATCCTGGATATACTCGTTGTACCAGTCGATATTGGTTTTGATCATGTCCACGAAGTAGGACTTCAACGGCGCATTATCGGGCGTGATGTAGGCGGCATCGCCAAGCGTCCGCAGCCCCCAGGCCTGGCCACGCACCTGGTTCGTCTTTAACAGGCCTTTGCTGTGGTGGCGGTATTTCGGGTTGATTTGCAGTACGTTCCAGTCGGCCCAGAACTGCAGTTGCTCAAGGTAGTAGAAATCGCCCGTCACGATGTATGACAGGTAGCCGATGGAAGGCTCGTGAGCCGCATTAGGTCTGTTCGGATCGCGGCAATCTCCGGCACATTTCGGAAATGCCTCGTACTTTTTGGTCTCGGGGTTGTAGGTGCTGCTGTGAGTCCCCAGTAGCGTCATGTAGGGATAGTCCAGCACCGTTACCGGCCGACCGGTTTCCTTGTCGCGGTAAAAGACGTCATAGCTGCCAGCGGCATCGTCGTTGGCCAGCATCCAGCGAAACGCGCGCGGGTCCATGGTGAGCAGGTATACGGTGCTCCAGCGCGGCAGCGGCCCAATTCCTGCCTGCGCGCCGGCGGCCGCCATATCCTGCGTCTGGTCGCCGATGCCCATTGGCTCTACGCTTTGGATGACACTGTCGAGAAAAGCGTCGCTCGGCTGCACGTCTGCATAGCGGGACACTGCCTTCGAAGCCTGGATATAGCGCCCGTTCAGCTTCGCATACACCGCCGTTTCGTCACCCCACCACATGACGCGGTGCCAGCGGGTCTGGGCATAGTGTTCAATATCGTCTCTTTTATAGACATCATCGCCCACGGTGATGGTCGCATCGTAGGTGATATTGTGCGGCTTCGGGACCCACGCCCAGTCGTTCTCAATTACGACGTTGACCCGCACCCGGTGGATCGGATCGCCAGCATAGGCGCGGACATAGAAGTATGCGGCCAGATGCGGACTGGATTCGTCGTCCGACTGCAGCGGCCCGCCGACAATCCATTCCGATACTTGCGGACCGGACAGCCATAGATTGCATTGCCGACCCCACGGTCGGCAGCTTTCATCGGCGGCGACCTGCTCGAGGAAATCGCGCGCATCGGCCGTCCAGGTCTTGCCGTCGACATTCAGCGACACCCGTGCATCGAAATCCGTGGCCAGCAGATCACCCAGTGTGACGGGCTCGGCGCTGGCCTCTTCGCCACCGGTCGCAAGATTCACCACCCGGGTGTCTGAATCCGACAGCTCCGGCACCACGACAGTAATGACCGCGTGACGCAGCGAGCCATCGTCATTCGTCGCTTTACGATCCACTTGAACCGGAATGGACTTGCCGTCGATCACTGCACGCAAATGCGCGCCGGCAGGGACATCGCCTTTTTTGAATATCTGCCCGAACGTAACAGGCACGTTTTGGCGGTCGGTGCCGGACTCATCGATAACAGCGATGGCCGTGACGCCGTTCCTGACGTCATTTCCTTGCAGGCTGAGCTGCGCCGGCGGGACCAAAGCCGAGGCGCAGCCAGTCAGCGCACAAATAAATACGAATATTATGCCTCTTGCCTTTTTATACATGATTGCCTCCCGCCGTTGTTGCCACGACTTCATCAAACACATCCGCCAGTTGCCGCGCCCGCGCCTTGCGGCTGTGGGTGGCAACGATGGCGTCCGACGCGACAGGTGCGACGCCGGCGCGAATGTTTTTGACAAATGCCTCGAGACCCACGGCGATTTCTTCTTCGCGGTCCATCGGCACGATCGTGTCGATTCCGGCACTCGACAGTATCCGGCCCGTGTCGCCGACGCGGTCCGTCAGCGCCAGAATCGGCTTCCGCACCCGTAAATATTCATAGACCTTGGCAGGAATCTGGCCGTTATGCATCCGGCCCTGCAAAATGAGCAAGCCGTCTGCACTGCATAGCTCGGTCAATGCCTGCCGGTGAGAAACAGCGGGCTCAAGGTGAACGATATCGTCAACACTGGCCTGCCGGATCAGGTCGTTGTAGACATTCTCATGTCCAGAGCCGCGCAGGATAATTTTCAGATCGCGACCCGTCAGGGCACCAGATGCCTTCAGCTTTCCGATAGCTGCGATCAGCGGCCGCGGATTTCGGCCTTCGGGATACAACGCGCCACTGTGCACCAGGCGCAGCGGCGCTCGCTCCGGTGACGGCCTGATGTCCAGACCGTCGAAGTCTGATTCATCGTAGCCATTTGGAATGATTGTCCAGCGGTCGGCCGGAATATGCGGGTAACGCCGGGCATACAAGCGCGCCGCGTCAGGGGCGGTGAATACGGCGCGGGAACAGCCGTCGATCGTCTTGCGTTCTATCCATCGGCAGGCACGCCGTGCCCAGGGGTTGTCATCGGACGCAGTGATCGGGTCCCGGAAGTCAGCCACCCACGGAACCCCCGTCAGGCGATGCAATGTATGGGCGACCCAGAACGCAGTCGGATTCGGCTGCGTTGCCCATATAATCCGCGGCCGGTAACGCCTGACCAGCGACAGACCCATCGGCACGGCGCCCAGCCACCAACTGCTCCACCGGTCGGGAACAGCCAGCAGCGCCGGGTATTTGCGGCGGATCGAAAAGTGTTCGCGCACGTCCCGGGCGAACGCGCGGAACACCGGCAGTGACGCTGGAATCCTGGCGCACTGGTCGGGATCGGCGCGGGAATAAGCCCGGATACTAGCCGTCAACACCACCGGATCCCAGCCCGACTCGCCGAGATAACGAGAGAAGGCAAGCGAGCGGAGATAGCCGCTGCTCTCCTGGCACGGCGGATAATGATAGGCAACGAGAAGCGCCCTTCTCGAAGCAGCGGAACCTGCGCAGCCGGACTCCGCATCCAGCTCCGCCGGCGCGGCATCAGGCGCCCTGATTGCTTCAGCCGCGCGCCTCAAGCCGGCAACTCCTTACTGGCATGACTGGCGTGGGGATGTGCCACGGACGGGCGAACGCTCTCGGTGGCCGAAAGATCCTGTGCCACGCGGCAGCGTACAAGCAAGCCGACAGCCAGCAATTGATAAGCGAGATCGAAGTACGGCAACGGCAGGAACGCGCCGCCCACACAGTAGGCCACGCCGCTCACATAGAGCATCGACGAAAGGTCATAAGCCCATTTCCATTCTGCTATGCCTTTCGTTCGCTTTCGAATCCAGACGAGATTGCGCCAACTCAGAAACAGTAGCAGGATAAAAATTCCAAAGCCGACAAAACCCTGCTCGCCCAGCACCTTGAAATAAATGCTGTGTATCTCCCGCCAGGGCGTGTTGGGCGGCGCGTACTTCCGCCAGATATCGGGCCTCAAATACGGCCTGAACCCGCCGCCGACCAGCGGGCGGTCCAGCGCGATCTGGGTCGCGAATTTCCAGGACTGGATACGCCCCATCGCCGATTCGTCCTGCTGGTAATTGTCGATCGTGCCCATGCGGTGATACCACTGCTGCGGTACGAGGGTGAGCATTATCGGAATGGCGATGGCACCCAGCACGGCAAGAATAAACTTGCCCCGCGTCTTCCAGAACAGCATCAGCAGCACCGCCCCCAAAGTCAGCATGCCGCCGCGCGAATAAGTGCCGAGAATGGCGACCGACGTGAGCCCCATCGCACCCCACAAGCCAATCCTTATCCATTTCTTCGGCTCTTGAAGCTGCAGATAACGCATGATGGGGATGGCCATTGCCATTGCCAGCGCAATGTCGTTGGAGTTATGGATAAAGCTCTGCGACGGGCCGACGACAACGTATTGGCCGCCCGTCGCAATTACGAACAGGCCGCCCTTGATGCCGTAAAAGCCAATTGACACGGCGATGACCCACATCAGCCAATGCAATCGCTCGCGCGTCTGCACCAGCATCAGCGTAAAAAACACCAGCACCATGATTTTCAGGTGCACGTTGAAGCGGTCCCAGGCGACGTCCGGCACGAAGGAATAGTAGGAGGTGACCGCCATCCACCCCATCAGCAGCAAAAAGCAGATCGTCACGCCCTTGACGGGGATGCGGAACTTTTCTTTGCTGGAAAGCAGGAAGCCCAGGATCGTGGTGATCGCCACGAGTTGAACCCAGGGGAAACTATAGGCAAACCCCCAGGTGAGCCGATGCGGATTCATGTAGCTCAGCCATGACCACACCAGCACGCCGACGTACGGCGACGTCAGAATAAACGGCAGCAGGCCGAAAATTATCAGTGCCAATGCCAGATCGCGCATCGGCTACCGCCCCGCCTCAATCGATTTCACATCCATGTTCAAGCAACAGTCCGTCCATGAAGAACTTTGCCGCCCAATTCGGATAGCGGCACGTCATGTAGCCGCCATCGAACGGGAACGACCCCTTGATTCCGCCGCGAACGGCAGGATCGCGATTCGTCAGATCCTGCGTGTTCATGTTGAAGCGGTTGGCGCGCGCGGCATGATCCTTGAATGCGGCGTCGCCGCCCAGCCGCGCCAGCCGCAACCAGTTGATGGCCATCTGTGAGTTGCCGGTCAGGCAGCTCCAGCGAACCACCGGCCGCCATTGATCGTCCAGCCGCCCCGGCAACGCGCCATCGTCACGTTGCGCCGCCGCCACGGCACGCGCCATTCTGGTCGCGAATTCAACATAGCTATCCTCGCGCAAAATGACGCCGACTTCCAGAATGCCGCGCAGGGAATAGGCAATGGTGTGCGTCAACGGGCGGTCGTTCTCGTTGAGGCAGTTGTCTTCCAGCCAGGCATTCGCGTGGGCGCGTGATACGCACCATTCGACATTGGCACGCGCGGCTTCCAGATAGCGTTCTTCGTCCAGCGCGACGCCGGCTTTTGCCAGGCCCCACGCGGTGCGCGTGTTATAGCTGTTCAACGCATGGCGGGCGACCGGCGACGCGAACCGCCGCCAGGCGCCGTCGGCGTCCTGCACGCCGGCCAGCCAGTCGGCGGCGCGAACGAGCGACTCGCGGAAACGGGCTTCGCCGGTCTCGCGCCAGGCGCGCGTCCAGCCGAACAGCACCTGGCCGGTATTGAAAATCGTCGGGGCGACCGTGGCGCTGCTCAGCGTCCCGGCGCGTACGCCGCCATCGGCAAGTTGAATGTCTGCCTCCCAGGCGGCCATGCGACGCGCCCGCGCCGCGAATTCCGGCTTGCCGGCAAACGCGGCGTAATCGTAAAAACTCGGGATGATGTAACCGGTTGTCTCCGGATACGACGCTTCCCAGCGGCCGTCCTTGAGGTCGTACCAGCCGGCAACGCCATCATCCGGCGTGACATCCTGCGCCCGTGCAAGCCACTCGGCGGCCGCGGCCAGATGTACGTCGGCCTCGGTGACCGTCTGCCGGGACGGCAGGCGATCCTTCAATGCGTACAGCGTGGCTCTCACGCCCTTTCTCCTTTTGGCATTCCAAGCTGTCGGAAACTCAAGCGGCGGCGTCCTGCCTTCAATACGCGGGCCTGCATCAGGGTCAGCCACGGCAAGGGGTCGTACCAGCGCCACCAAGCATCCACTTTGGCGCCCGAATCGAGCGGACCGCGTCCGCAAACCTGGTTCTGAAGCTCCGCCGAATAGCGATCAACCGCCGACTCGCGCCATATCTTCGGCGGCACGGCGGCGACTGGAGGGCACTCGCGCCCCAGCTGGACAAGCCATGCGGCAAGCGGAATGTTCACGCCGTTCAGCGTGGCAATCTCTTCCTGGTAATCCGTTCGGGCAACGGTCGGTTCAATCAGATAAAACGCCCCGGTTTTGGCATGGCGCTTGTATTCCATGCTGCCCATTCCGGTGAACCCGACAGCGTTGAAAAAGCGCGTTGTTTGCGCGTCGATTTCGGCTGCAGCCTCCGGCGCCGGCATGCAGCTGGCAGTGCCGCCCACTGCCGGCGGCCAGGATCTGATCTTCCGGCCGCTGAACGACGCCGCGGGCGTCCCGTCCGGCTTGATGTACTGCAGACAGAAGTAAACATCCGCATCCGAGCCGTCCACCCATTCCTGCGCAATCAAATCCGGCAGCACCGGCATGATCTGCCGGCACAACTGACAGAGCGCTTCGAAATTCTCGACCCGGTACGCTTTCCTGAAGGAACGCGCGTAAGCGGCATCTTTCTTTCCCGGCTTCAGGATCACCGGGTAGCGAAGCGCGTATGCTGCTTTCAAGCCGCAATCATCCACGACGCGAACACTCTCCGGCACCCTGAAACCATGCCGGCTCGCCAAGCGCTGAAACGATTCCTTGTGCATCAGCGCATCCAGCACATTCGCTGCCGGCAGCATCAGACGGTAGAACGGATCGAGCCTGTCGCGATGCGCGGAAACCGTCCGCACCGTCGCCTCCTCAGTCAGAAACAGCACGGGACGTTCCCGGAACAAGCGCGCAATGCCGACGAGGTCCTCCACGAGCGCCTCGCCATGCAGCTTCCGTACCTGCATCTTGCGACCGTAACGCGTGCGCATCGCGGGCCGGTTCATATTGTCGTCCACCGCGATCACCGGCACGCCCGCGCGAGCCAGGCTGCGTATCACGCCGAGCCCGTTCAGTCCCGCGCCAAGCACCATCGCCGGCACTTCTGCCGCCCCGGATCTAGCCCGCATTGCTGTTCCGCCACTTTCGCGCGCGCGGCTCGGCTGCTAACGGTTCGCCGTGCGACGGCTCCCGCAGTTCGCGCGCGATTGCTTCAACGGTCCGGGCGTTATGCGCCCAGGTCAGCTCGCGGTCGATCAGCGTCTGGCGCGCCTGGCGTCCCAGTTCATCGCGAAGCGCCGCGTCATGGCAGAAGCGCCTGGTCGCTGCGGTGAAAGCCGCCGGGTCGGATGGATCGAAAAGGAGGCCATCCCTGCCGTCAGTCAGAATCTCGCGGATATTGGGTTTGTCCGGTGCGACGATAGCAGCTTCGCACGCCATGTATTCGAACAACTTGAGCGGCGAAGCGTAGTCCACCACCGCCGGCTGCAGCGCAATATCGAACCCCCGCACATAACCCGCCACTTTGTCGCGATCAACGAAGCCCGTGATCCGTAAACGGTCCTGCACCTCCAACTCGGCAGCCCGGCGTTCGAGCGATGCGCGCACATCGCCGTCGCCGACCAGAATGAATGTCAAATTGTCCTGACGATGCGCATGCAGCAATTCAATTACGCGCTCTAGACCATGCCATTCGCGGGCAAAGCCCGTAAAACCGAGTACAGTTGAGCCCGTCAGCCCCAGCCGCGCCTTAGCGGCATGCCGATCGGGAGATGCCGGAAACCGGGACCAGTCGATCCCGTTGGGCGTAACCGTAATGGCATCGCGGGAGACGCCTTCCCGTTCGATGCGATCGCGCAATACGTGGGTGACCGTGACGACATGATCGGCGCCACGCCAACTGGCCCGCTCGGCCGCGCGCGCCAGTTTCTTCAGCGCGATACCGCCATAGCGGCTACGCTCGTCATACAGCGGCGCGTTGACTTCGCTTATCAGGGGAATATTGAAACGCCGTCGCGCCCAGATGCCGGACAGAAAATACAGGTTATAACGTTCGTAGATGACGTCCGGCCGATGCTTCTTTATGGCCCGGGCCAGCCGCGGATAGTCGCGAACGCTGTACGCCAGCTCCATCAGCTCGTAGATGGGCCGCGGGATGTGTCGCTTGAGAAACGTAACCAGCCTGGAATCCTGGCCCGGCTTTCCGGTGTCGACAAAGCCGGGGCCGACCATGACGATCTCATGGCCGCGCGCACGCAGCGCGTTCGTCAAGCTCTCGATGTGGACGTACTGCCCGTCCCTGGACGCAATTCTGTGGTGATACAGTGTCTTCATGACTTTATTAGTTATAGCCTTCCATGGCTCCCCTCGCTGACGTTCAGGATTCTAACATAGGGTCCTACTCGGGTTTTCCCTGTAAGTACCTGTAGGCCAACGAATTTTTATTCTGCCACATCTCGCAGCCGAAGTCTCTTTAATGTACCCTTCCATTTCCATGGATGACTCAAAGGTCGACGATGACACGGTTTGACAGTTTCCGACTTGAAGCTGACGACGCCCTCCCACGACTGGCATGGTGCGCTCGGATACGACGGGATGCTTCGGAAGCGATCGTACGCCACGGTCCGTGGGTGGAACATGGCGACCAGTCCTTCTACGAAGGTGCCTGGTCGGGCGAAGCAGCACTCAGCTTCGACCAGGCCTTAACATTTGCGGGTTCCGGCGGGCGCATCGACGGCGACAATATCATATTCGCAACGCCGACCAATACCCTTGAGCCGCTGCATCTCCTGCAGCTTGCCGGCGAACTGCTGTGTTCCAATTCGATTCACTTTCTGCTCGCCGAAGCCGGCGATGCTGTCAGTACGGACTATCCTTATTACGACGGCGACATGATGACAATCATGTTTGGTACGCATCGGCACGAACCAGCCGTACCGACCAGCAGCGGAAATCGTGTCTACCAGTATTATCACTGCAACCTTGTCGTGTCTCCCGACCTGTCCGTCACAAAGCAAGCCAAGCGAACACCGCCCGACTTCAGGAACTTTGAGGACTACAGCCGGTTTCTTTTTGCCGAAGTCGCTGCCATTACCAACAATGCGATGGCGCCGGACCGGCAGGTTCTGTACCAACCGATGGCAACGATTTCTTCCGGTTACGACTCTCCGGCTTGCGCCGTCATCGGTCGTGCCGCCGGATGCAACGAAGCGCTTACTTTCACTACGGCGCGGTCGAACTTCGAAGACCGTGAGGACAGCGGCGCAACGATCGCTAAAATATTGGGTTTGAACATTACCGAATTCAATTACTTTTCGGAGCGCCCGGTTCGGTCCGATTTTCCGGAAGCCGAATTCATTGCCACCGGCCATGGTGGCGACGACGTCGTGATGAACATCATTGAATCTGTCCTGCCCGGGAGGTTGCTCTACACCGGCTACCATGGAGACAAGGTGTGGGACAAGAACAATAAGAAGTACGGCCCTCACATCGTCCGGGGTGACACCTCCGGATGTTCCCTGGCGGAATTCCGCCTCAGGACCGGCTTCATAAATCTGCCGGTCCCGTTTATCGGCTGCCTCAATCACACCAGCATCCATGCCATTTCCAATTTGCCGGAAATGGCGCCGTGGACGCTGGGCAATGATTATGACCGGCCGATTCCACGACGCATCGTCGAGCAGGCTGGCGTTCCGCGCTCTCTCTTCGGGCAAAAGAAAAAGGCGATCACGACGCCTTATCAAAGCAACATGGGCCTGAATCCGCCGATGGAACAGGTTCTTTGCGAAGCGTCATACCAGGATTTCATGAAATTCATTGAGCCGATCAGGCAATACGAACGGCTCAGCTACAAGCTGCGCTATGACCTGATGCACCGACTGTACGGCCTGAATCAGCGGGCGGTATGGAGCGGAAAACTGGCGCGTGCACTGGCGATGGTCGGCCTGGAGCGCCCGTCGCACGTAAAGGTGCCATTCCGATTCGCGAAGCCGCGGAGCAACAACTTTCTCGCCTTCCACTGGGCCGCCGAGAAAATGAAGCGGCGATACGTCAGGCCTTGACTTTTTCCTTCGTTGCGCGCTGCGGATGAGGATAAACATCGGATCCGTATTCTTCGACGTTAAAATACTCGAGCACGGACATCATCCTGGCGATCTGATCCTTGTCGAACAACGACTGCCATTTGGCCAGTTGCTTATGCTTGTCATCGGTGAAGGTCGGATTCTGCGTTGTTGAACTCGGTCTTCCCGCCCTTGTATACAGTTTGTCGGGCACCGGCAACTGCCAGCGGTCGAATATTCTGCGCAGTTCATTTTCCGGATCCGTCAACAGATTCTCGTAGTAGACTGTGATCCAGTCTTGATTGTTCCGGTTGTTCCTCAGTGGCACGAGCGCGGCCATGCACCAGTTCGCCACCAGCGCTTCAGCTTGCGTTCGAATACCGGAAAAAAATGCCTCATGCTCAAGATAGCGCTCTTTGAACGGGCCGTCCGGTATACGGTACCCGTCGAAAGGCTGATCCCACCCGAGCAGATTCAGCTTGGACGCAGCAATAGCGAAAGGATGCCGGACGAGGCAGATCGGGGTGTATTTGAAGTTAAATTGCCGCGTCAACCACGGCAACAATGCGTTCGCGAAACAAAACTTCAGGATCATCCTGTCGGCCGTCACAAACGAGTAGGTCGATGACGTCCATGTCGACAGCAGTTTTCCACGCATCATCGCCTCGAACATTTCGGCAGCCTCGGGCCATTCCGCATCTTCGGGGATGTACTGATTCCATGAGAAATTCAATGCCCTGAACGGATTTAGTTCTCCCAGGTACAGCGGCTCGGTAAATACTGCTGTCTTCGGGATCAGCCGCAGAAGCTCTGCCAGCCAGGTTGAGCCGCCGCGTTCGTAGGCCGAGATGACCAGATTTTCTTCAGGATCGAAATCGCACCAGCGGCGAAGAAATTTCAGTTTGTACCAGTTGGCGTTCTTGCGGAATGCCGAGAAGTCCGACTTTTTTTTTAACTCATAGCTCCGCCGGGCGCCGCGACGCCCGACGGCGACCGCGACAGCCATAATGACGGCAACACCGATTGTCCACGCGGCCGCGCCAGCCAGGGCGAATTGCCAGAATGGCGCCTTGATAATGCGCCAACAGTAATCAAACGCGAGTATCAATCCGGTGGTAAATATGGCCACACACAGTGGCGGCCACGCCAGGCGACCTTCTCTCCATATCCATTTCATGGTTTCGCTCCCGTCGATACTATGGTCTCTCCGGCCGTCATGCGATCACCCGGCTCGATGCCCAGCGGTATGTCGGGCGGCAACTGCAAAACCACGATGCTGCCGAAAACGATCCGGCCTATCCGCTGCCCCTTGTCCACGTGCTGGCCCGGCTGCACCCACACACGAATTCGCCTGGTCCAGAAGCTGGTGATCAGCCTTATCTTCACGGTGCCCAGCGCACCTTGTATCGTCACTATTTTTTGCACCGGCGCGCCGTACTCCCGCGTGTAAATATCACGGCGAACGCCGCCTTTGAGGAATTGGTCGCCGGCATCGTCGACCGAGACAACGGTGCCCGTTATGGGCGCGCGCTGCACATGCACGTCCCAGAACGACAAATGAATGTCGATGAAGGTCCAGTGCGGGGCATGAATTATGTGGGCCACCGGTCCATCCGCCGGCGCGATCACGTTTTTTCCAGGCGGGATTTGCCTGTCGGGATCCCGCATGAAGAAGTCATAGAACCCCTTATCCATATGGCCGGACAGAATCCATTCCTTGACCTGCGCCGTCGGCCACCGCTCGTGCGGTCCCAGAAACGATTTAACCAGCGGAGATGGATACGGAAAGTTTGTGCCGAACAGGTAAAGCGACCAGCCGCAGCCGGCGAGGAGCAACAGCTGAAGAAACAATGTCGGCCAGCGGTTAGCGAGCGCGTTCATGTCAGGCAAAGGCTGAACCGGGGGCGAGATCTTCGAAAAGATCTTCGTAACCCGCCAGCCGTTCGTCGTATTCCTGGCGCCATTGCATAAAGCTTTGCGCACTTTCCGCCCAGTTCAGCACCGGCTCGTAGCCCAGATCGCGACGCGCGTTCTCGATGGAATAGCTGAATTGAACAAGCTGCCTGGACGTCAGCCCTATGTCGACCGGGGGATGAAGATCGGCCTTCGAAACACGAATCGTTCCTTCTATCGACCGACGCAACTGGTTTTCGACACCGGCGGGTAGCTTCGCGACCAGCCCGCGAACGCCCTTGTCGGCTCGGGCAAGCAACGGATCGCCGCGCAGCGCCTCACGAACATCGCTGGAGACCATATGCTTGAGGCTCTTGAACACCGAGGTCCGCGGTTGCACTTTTTTCGTGACCAGCCTGAGCCATTCCTCGTCCACCGGGACAGTGTCGAAAGTGCGGCCGCTGAGATGTTCCAGCTTATTGACCAGCTCCGCCCAGGAAGGCGCTACTCCGTCATTGATGAAGTAGCGGGAGCGCCGCACCATCTTGACCTGAAGGGACCGTACGATGGCCTCGCACAAATTGTCCACGTCCACTGCACTGAATGGCCGCCGGCCTCCGTCTACAAAGCCGAGCTGCCCCGTGCACAGCGCGCTCCACATTTCTTCCATGAACTTCGAGGCGTGACCGGTAATATTCGGCGGGCAAAGAATGATCGTTTCCATGCCTTTGCGGCCCGCTTCGATAACTTTCTCGTCCTGGTCCCATTTCAACCGGCCGTAGCCTGGCGCCGGTCTGGCGGGCGCATCTTCGGTAAGCTCGGCAACATCGTGGTCGCGGCCATAAACGGTAGAGCTGCTGAGATGAATCAGCCGCCTGATGCCGGCTTCGCGGCTACAGGCGATGATATTGTCAAGCCCCTCCAGCATGACTTGCGGATTACCACGGCTGCAATTCACGACATGGCTGCAGCCGTCGAGCGCCTGCTTGAGCGTATCGGGATCCAGCAGATCGACGAATGTCAGCGGCTCGAGCGTGCGCGCCAGGTTCCATACATGGCCGCTCGAATGGACAAGCGCCTTTGCGGAAACGCCTTCCATATTTTTCAGGCGATCATAAAGCCGCCCGCCGACCAGCCCCGACGCGCCAATTACTGCAACTTTCATAACGCCACCTCCTCACGCAGCGGTTCCTGTTCCGGCTCAACCAGGGGCTGTCTCTTTGAGTACAGGCTTTCGATCAGACGGAGCGACGCCAGGCCCTCATCAACGGGCACTTCCGGATCCTTCCCTTGCCGACAAGCGCGGACGAAGTTCAGCAGTTGCCGCTGGAATCTGTCCAGGCCGCTGAGGGCACCGTCATCCACACCTTCCGGCTTGATTATCAGGTGGTGACCGGCGTGATCGGACAGCACCGGCCATGAGTCTTCCTCTTCGCCGAAGTAGACGTGTCCCTTCGCAGTATCGAGAACCATGCCGCCGGGCAGATCGCGTGTTTTGGAAAAGCGCAGCACGGCGCTGGTTGCACCATCCTGTCGATCGAACCTGAATTTCATGATGGCGTTGGCTTCCGGCCCGCCTTCAGAATCGTCGAAGTACTGGGAGTCGGCAGGCATGCCGAACCAGTGCAGCATCCTGTCCAGAAAATGCGTCGCCGTAATCATGACGACGCCGCCGCCCGCAGTATCCTTTCCGGTGTTGTAGGCGCTGAGGGGCGACCAGCCACCGCGGGTGCCGGACTGGAACACGAATCGGTTGATGTGACCGAAATAGCCGTCCCTGATGAGCTGCCCCATGAAAAGAATATTGTCCTGAAAGCGACTGCAATAGCCGACGCCGGCGGGAATGCCGGTTTTTGCGGCTGCCGCCGCGATCGTTTCGCCTTGCGCGACCGTAGCCGCAATCGGCTTTTCGATCAGCACCGGAATGCCGGCTTCGAGTAATTTTACGGCTGCCTCGGCATGCAGATGATTCGGAGTAGCGATGAGCGCGCCGTCCACCTTTCCGACAACATCCTCGGTTGCGGCAGTCACGTACGGATTCAGCCCATAATCGTCGGCCACCGCGCGAGTGCGTTCGAGCGCCGGGTCGACCAGCGCGCTGACCTCCACGCCAGGCAAGCTTAACGCCGCCGGAAGATGGCATTGCTGTGCTACTTTCCCCGCGCCGACCAGCGCAAGCCTGAATTTCCTTTCCATGGCCATTCCCTATTGGATACGAGTCAAAAAATCCTTTCTCGAGGCGAGCACGCCCCGCAACGCCGATACCTCGTTGGCGTAAGTTTCCGCGGATGCAATCGCTTTATCGAATTCCACGAGCTGATGGACCCGGTTTGCTTTGCAAACCTCCCACTGAACCCGACTCTCGCCAAAGCGCGCGCCCAGCAGGAGCGCGGCAAGAAACCGGGCTTTCTGAACGGGTTGAACCCGCCAGCGGCCGATGCCGGACGGAACCAGAAATACCTTTCGCAGCAGTTGCCTTTCTTCCTGCCGCTCGATCGGCGGTAGCTGGCACGTGTAGCGCCCGTCAAGTTCCGATCTGGCCGCGTGAGACGTCGGTATGCCCGCAAAATTATGCTTGAAGCCGTCCGTCAACCTGCCCTGCAGACCGGTTCCGATCTTTTCGCGCGGATGCAAACTGAGAGCGTGGCGCAGCACGCGCCTGTCCAGATACGGGCACAGGCTCTCCATCGTAAACGTTTGATAGGCATGCGTCGCAAGCGAGATCTTGCGGCGGGTCCTTTGCCTGATAACGAACGATGTGAATCGGTTAGGCGTATCGTTCTCGCGTAAAAGGCTAAGGCAACGTTCCTTAAGCCTGTCATTTTGCATCGACGGCAGCAGTCCGTTGTTCCCGGGAGGAACGAAGTCGCGCAAAAATGCATCGTCGCCATTCTGCTCCAGATATCCAGCCTCCACGCGCAACGCGGCTAGGGCGACGTCCCCGCCTATTCCATCGAAGTTGATCTTGCCGGCGGGCTCGAGCGCCAACGCAAGCGTAGTGCAGAACAAATGATCGTCGGACTGAAAATCGGTAATGAGATTCCGGCACCGCCTGACCAGCGCCTGGTCTTCGGCCGTGCGCGGATACACCCGCCAGCCCGGCAAACCGGCCCACCGGCACAAATCGGCGACGATACCGCTCTCGTATTCCGCGCCGTCCGGTTTGACTTCGGGAACCGTAAAGACTTCGGGGCGTATGCCGGCATCCAGCAGCCAGGCAAGAATTCGTCGACTGTCGTCGCCGGCGGACAACGTCAGCATCGTCTGTTGCTTACTGTCGTAAAGCGCTGTCAACCTGCGCATCGCGTCCGAGAACAGGCTGCGCTGCTCCTCTAGGAAATCGGTCAGGCGATACGGTTTGATGTCCACTGAATCCAGGAAGTTTTCATACTTCGTGGACTGGTGACGCCTCGTGGAGAAACGGATGATCTCGGCCTCGGCAAAACGCCATGCACCTTCGATCTGGGTGTGATCGCCCAGTGGATGACCGAATGCCAGCCTCTCTTCCCACGCCGCGTACTCAGGCTTGGGATCATCCTGGCAGACAATAATTCCTTTCAGGTCGGAGGCCAGCACATAACCGCCCGGAATGCTGGACCAGTGCAGCGGGCGCATGCCAAGCTTGTCGACGCCCGCTTCCAGTACTTCATCGGCGGCATTCCAGCGGATATAGGCAAATACGCCGTCCGCTTCATTCAGCTTTCCGGCACTTTTCGCGGCAAGATCTGTAAACAGCCCGGTCGCCGAGTCGCTGCCCTCCGGCTGCCATTCGGCAGGTGATGAACCGCCCGGCAGGTAGTAGCCGCACATCACGCCTTGCCATGCACCGCGGGCGATGGGTTGACTGCAATAGTTAAGCGGATCGGGACCGACGCGAATCAAGTAACACAATGATTCGGGCCCCGTGAAGGTATGCTCCTCGACTGGCGCGTCGGCCAGCGTCACCACGTCGCGCAGCCGGGCCTTCAGCCCGTCGAATCGGGCGGCATGCCTGCGCTCCATGATCAGCGCTGCTAACTTGGCCATGACCGGCTAAGACCTTACTCGGCCGGAGTTGCGCAATGCCCGGAGCTGGTTCTATCGAGGTATGAAATTTTCATCGCCTGTCCCTGGCTGCTTATTTATGTTCCGGCTATCTTAGCATGCCGGTAGCTATTTTCCGAGTTGGAATGTTACGCCTTAGGACTCCGCCGCACCATCGCGGCGGAGTCCTGTTGCTTCCAGCACTCAGGCGACGGCGGGGGCCCCTGCAGCGACCTCGGCTTCCGCTGCGTCCGCTTTCACCGGCTTCGGCTCCAATTCCACTGTCCTCGTGGCTGTCTTGACGCCGACGAACGCAACCATATGCCGCGCTTCGTTCGCCAGCGTGGTGTCATGAACTTCCTCAATGCCCATATCCGTAAAGAAGCGGCGGATTTCTTCCGGACGATAACGGAACTGGTAACGCGGACTATAGTTGTCAAACAGGCTGAGCGCACGCTCGCGGCGCGTGCATTTTGCCAGCATAGGCCGCTCTCCGCGCAGTGCCGCGACAACGTGCACAAGCGCGGTATGCACCGGCACGCCGCATACGCACAAGGCCCAGAGCAGGCGTGTCGGGATGCGGGTCGTCACCGAGCGGATCAGGATGTTCGGTATGCCTACCCAGGCCTCGCGCTTGCGGTAAACCTGCACATATACCCGTCCATCCGGGCGCGTGGCATCGAACAGCGACCGGAATGCACGGCGTGGATCGGGCGTGTGATGAATGACACCGGAGGAATGCACGAAATCGAAAACCGCTGGCGCCAGCGGCGGCTGCAGCAGGTCGCCCTGAACATAATGAACGAACGGTGCATAGCCCCCGGCGAATTTCTCCCGGCTCGCCTGCGCCCTGCCGACAGCATCGGTGAAATCCAGCCCCACTGTTTCGACCGCGTAGGCACCGGTGATTGCGGCGGTGAGTGCGCCGTGCCCGCAGCCGGCATCGAGCAGGACCCTCCCCGGCAGCGCCTCCTCGGTCAGCGCCATGCTGTAAAGGAATTCACGTTCGCGAAGTTTCAGATCCTTGAACCAGGTGCGGTCCTCGAACTGGTAATTGCTCCATTGCCGCCCGAAACTTTCGGGGCTGCGTTCATCGGATAGCCGAGACGCATTTTGGCCGGTGGACGCGGCGGCGCTGTGACGGGCAAAGAAATCCGAGTAAACGCTCGCCGCATCGGCAATCAGCCGCGGAACGCCATCAATGATGGGATAGAGATGGCCGTCTTTTTTACTGACGAGAACCCCTTCCAGAACTTCCTCGCCATACAGCCGTTCGGTTGTTGATTTGTCAGCGGATTCGCCGAGAACCAGCGCACATCGGCCAGGATCCAGTTTTTCGGTGCGGCTTTTGAATACCGCCAGATCCAGTTCGCTGCCATCGATGGGACACCGAATGATGTCCAGTAGCCTCCTTTTCATAACGCCCCTCCTTCCTTGGTTTCGGCCACGTCGGCCCCTAGGGGGTTTCAGTACCTTACCTAGTACCATGCCGGAGAATATAAGTCAAATAGTTTTGGAGACCCTTTTACGATTCATACTGTAGTGGCGGTCGCCGGGATCTCGTTCTCGCGGCGTTGCAGCAGCGACTCCCGTTGCGGCGCGTGCTCAATCCATGCCTGAAACATCAGTACGTTCCAGAGCGGGTATTGCCAGTTGCGCGTTCCGTTCAGATGCTCGCGCCATTGGCGGCGAATCAGCTCCGGGTTGAAGAATCCCTGGTTCGCCAGCTTGCGCGCATCGAGAAGATCTTCGGCCCAATCGCGCAGATCGCTCTTGAGCCAGCGGCCGACCGGTACGTCGAAACCCATCTTCGGGCGCTCGATGAGCTGCTTCGGCACATAGCGGTACAACACCTGGCGCAACAGCCATTTGCCTTTGCCGTCGCGAACCTTGAAGCGCAATGGCAGGCGCCACGCAAAATCGATGACATCCGGATCAAGCAGCGGACAGCGGACTTCGAGGCTGACGGCCATGCTGGCGCGGTCCACCTTCGTGAGAATGTTCTCGGGCAAATAAGTCACGCAGTCGAGCTGCATCATGCGCTCGATAAAGTCGCGCACCGGCGGACGGCCAGTCGAATCTGTCAGCGGCGTGACCGGTTCGGAAGCCGACTTCACGGCCGCGGCGGGATCGCGCCATTGCGAGAACAGGTCCCGGTAAATCGCGACTGGATCATCGTGCTCCAGAAGCGGCGCCACCTTGTGCATCTTATCGCCCGGCGACACTTTCAATGCACCCGGCACCAGCGGCCCGACGACCTGGAACAACCGATCCCAACGCTCCGCCGGAATCCCCTGGATCATCGCGCCTGCCAGTCGCCGTCCTGAAGCCGGCAGCATGCCTAACGCTCGAACGAGCTTGTTCGCGAACAGATAGCGCGTGTAGCCGGCGAACAATTCGTCGCCGCCATCCCCGGAAAGCGCCACTGTCACGCTTTCGCGTGCGAGCCGCGACACCAGATAGGTCGGCACCTGAGATACGTCGGCAAGCGGCTCGTCGTAAATCTGCGGCAGGTCCGGAATCAGCTCCATCGCCTCATCGGCACTCACGTACATTTCGGTGTGACTTGTACCGAGATGCGCCGCCACCTGCCCCGCGTACACCGCTTCGTTGTAATCGGGCTCGTGAAAGCCCATCGAAAACGTCTTGACCGGCGAAGACGAGGCTGCCTGCATCAGTGCCGTCACTATCGTGGAATCGATACCGCCCGACAGCAGCGCCCCCAGCGGGACGTCTGCGACGAGTCGCTCGCGCACCGTTTTTTCCAGGCACGCTTGCAACTGATCGGCGGCGTCTGCATCGTCGCCTTCGAATTCGTCTTCCACGCCTTTGCGCACGGCATCTTCAAATGTCCAGAAGCGCCGGCTGTATTGCGTCAATGCGTTCAAATCGCGACGCTGCTTCAACGCCGCGAGAGGCAACGTCAGCACTTCCGCCTGCCGCAGTTTGAAGATGCCGTCATGAATACTGTACGGCGCCGGGATGTAGTTGTGGCGAAGCAGAAGCGTCAGCGCGTCGCGGTTGATCGGCGCCTGGAAATCCGGCAGCGCCCGAATCGCTTTCAGCTCCGATGCGAAGGCAAAATAGCCGTTGACCCAGCCGTAGTAGACCGGCTTCTTGCCGACCCGGTCGCGCGCCAGCGACAACTCGCGCCGTTCCGCGTCCCATAACGCCAGGCCGATCATGCCGTTCGCGCGGCGCAGCGCGGTCGTCAGACCCCATTCTTGGATAGCCGCGAGCAGTACTTCGGTATCCGAATGGCCCCGAAACCCGTGGCCACGCTTCGCCAGTTCCGACTTCAGATCCCGGAAGTTGTAGATCTCGCCATTGAAAATCAGCTGGTAGCGGCCGCTGGCGGAGCGCATCGGCTGATGCCCTTCCTGTGACAAATCCAGAATCGACAAGCGGCGGAAACCGAGCGCGACTTGCGTCTCCGCATCCACGAAGGCCCCGGCATCATCAGGCCCGCGATGCACCAGCCGGTCGGACATACGCCCGACCAGCGCCGCCAGATCCGGCTCGGTCTGTCGCGACTGCAGGCCGACAAATCCGGCGATGCCGCACATCAGCAGTTCCTCGCGGCAGTCGTCATCGGCCGCCTGCCATCGGCCAGATGGCCGCCATCGCTCAGCGCACGCCTGAACAGTGCAATCTGCCCCTGCGTGGTGGCGTCCCAACCCAGTGTCTCGGCGAAACGGCGCGTGTCCTGGCGATCCGGGTAGCGATCGAACAGCGTTTTGATCGCATCGACGACCGCCTCGGGCGAGCGGTCCTTCATCAGAACGCCCGCCTCGGGTACCGTCATGATCTCCGGGATGCCGCCGGCCGACGTCGCGACGACAGGCGTGCCGCAAGCGAGCGATTCCAGCATGACATTGGGCATGCCCTCGCGATCGGTCGCCAGCACCAGCGCATCCGCCGCGCCGTACCAGTTTCGCAGTTGCGCCTGCGGCACGTTACCGACGAATTTCACCCGGTCCGCAAGGCCGAGGTCTTCGACCTGCCGGTGGAGTTCGTCCACCATGCCGCCCGCCTCCGTGCCGCGTTCGCCGATAATAACGAGGTCGAATTCAGGCAACGCTTTCAGCGCCGCCACCGCCAGATGGTGGCCCTTGCGCTCGATGAGATGGCCGACCGATACGAGCGTTCGGCGCGTCAGACCAAACGCCTGCCTGACGGCGGCTCGATCGACAGGCCTGAAGAATCGGGTATCGACGCCGTTGCGCAACGTTGTCACCCGTTCACGCGGCACGCCGATTGCGCCCAGGCGTCGCTTCAAGTCTTCCGAAACCGTGACGATGCCGGCAGCCTTTGCGGCTGCATCCAGCATCATGCGCCGCGGCAATCGATAACGGGGGAAATACATCACGTCGTCGCCGCGACACGTCACCATTACCGGCTTCCTGAGCGCCTGCCCCAGCCAGACAGCGGCGACACCATCCGGATAGAAGTAATGCGCGTCGATCACGTCAAAGTCGTAGCCGCCCGCAATGATGTCGCGCAAAACGCTGTGCATCGCGCGCGCCAGCAGCTTGGGCGTGAAACTCATGCCCACCTTGGGAATGGATGGAAAGCGCGGATGAAGCACGGGAATGTCGTGACGCACTTCCGATCGCGGCACCGCCGCATACCTGCCGTACCGCCCGAACGCCGCGGCCTTGAACGGAAACCACGGCACCGGCGCGACAACGCGTGCCGTCACCTCGCCGCTCTCTACCAGTTTGCGTAACCGCTGTTCTACGAATATGCCGTGGCGAGGCTCGTATTGGTTCGGGTAAAGCAGCGAAAACGTGAGAATTTTCAGCATTCGGATTCCCCGATTTTGGCGGATTGCGGATAATCGTGCCCGCTCTCCTCGTCATCGCTGTAAAACTTCGCCAACGGGCTGCTCTTGAGAATGGCGAGAATTCTCTCGATGCTTTCCGCGGGCAGCTCGTTGTGCCAGCGGGAAGCGGCGGCAACGGGATTTTTATAGACGCTGTAATAGGCGGACACGTCCGAATGGGTGCTTTGGGCAACGAACCCTTCGGTCTGCACGTTCCAGCCGAGGCCGGCGAAACTCAGTACTTCGCGGCTCACCCCGACCGGGTCGGCACACAGGTCCTCGTACCGGACCACCCGCACGCGCTCCGACTGTTCCGTCTCTTCGACCGCCTTTTCGTTCTCCAGCACCCAGGTCCAGGCCAGACGCTCGACCGGCCGCATGTGCCTCAGTGTTTCAATCGTCAAACCGCGACGACGCGCCTGAGGCGTCTCGAGCAACTTCACGAACAAGTCGTAAAACTCGCTGGTTGGCGAATTGTCGCGAAATGCGCCCTGCCGTTCGCCGCGCAATACCGAGCTGATCTGGCCGCACGGATGACGCATCAGGTGAATGCCTCGCGCTGCCGGATACGCCCGCATCAGCAATCCGAAGCGGCCCAGGGACTCGATCGATTTCCAGACGACCGTCGGCGATGGATCGATTCCGTCGCCGCGCGCGCCCAGCACCGGCAACTCAAGACCGGCCTTGCCGCCCAGCTTTGCCGCCAGCACAGCAGCCTGCAGCAGGCGATGCTGCAACGGGTTCCGCCAGGCTTTGCGAAAGATCGGCAGCTTCGCCGCGACCGTTACGTCATTGCGGCGCGGCAGCTCGGCGACGAAATCGTGCAGAAACTCCAGGTGTGCTTCGGCTTCAGCCGGAGACGGGAACCGCGGCAGCGATTCGAGCCGCGGATAGTTGTCCGGTTCGTGGCGGTACAGCGTTCGCGGATGGCTGTCGAAGATTTTTCCCAGCCATGTCGTGCCCGATCGCGGCAGTCCAAAGATCAATAGAAGTGGCGGTTGTCCGTGCAAACCAAAATGTCCTTATCAAAGCCGCTTCAACTGACTGCCGCCGACCGCGGCAGACGTTCTGTTGCATTGCCAACCGGGCGATTGCCCTCCATCTGGCCCAGGAATCCGTCGAACATCAACAGCGCCCACAGAACGGGCGCGTAGTCATGCACATTGGCCTGATGCTGGTCGACGAGCCGGCGCAGTTGCCGCGGTTCAAAGAGTCCCGTCTCAGCCAGCCTCGGCCCCAGCACCGTCTCGCGCACCCGCTCCTTGAGCGGACCGCGGAACCATTCCGGCAGCGGTACGGCAAAACCCATTTTTGGCCGGTACAGCACCTCGTTCGGAAGGTGCGGCTCCAGCGCCTTTTTGAGAATGTACTTGCCCTCCCGGCCGCGCACTTTGAGCGACGGCGACAACCGGGCGGCCTGCTCGACAAAATTGTGATCGAGAAACGGCACGCGCACTTCCAGGCCATGCGCCATGCTGGCGCGATCGACCTTGGTCAGAATATCGCAGGGCAGATAGGTCTTCAGGTCGAGATATTGCGCCAGCGACAAGGGATCGGACGGGCCGGAGCGGGCGTAATGCTCGAATACCTCGACCGAGCGATAGCCTTGCAGCTCACGCTCAAAGGAATCGCTGAAAAGCCGCCGCCGCAGATGCGCCGGGAAGATGGAGACGCTGTCGAGGTAGCCGTCCAGTTGATCCTTGGCCAACGCCTGGAACGTCGTCTTGGCGCGCACGAAACGCGGCGCCCAGTCCGCCTTCGGGTAGGCCGTGCCCAGAAATCCGAACAAGGGGCCGCGCAAGGCCTGCGGCACCACCCCGCGAACCCGCTGCTCCCACGCGCTCCAGCGATGCCGCCGATAGCCGGCAAAGTTTTCGTCGCCGCCATCGCCGGAGAGAGCAACCGTCACCCGTTTCCGGGCAAGCGCGCAGACGTTGTACGTCGGAATCGCCGAGCTGTCCGCATACGGCTCGTCATAGGCGCGCACCAGTGTGTCGATGAGGTCGACCTGATCCGATTCGACCCGCTCGACGTGGTGGCTGGTCCGGTAGCGCTGCGCCACCTGGGCGGCGAATGTCGACTCGTCATACTTTCTGTCACCGAATGAGATCGAGCAGGTATTGACCGGGTCGCCGATGAGACCGGCCATCATTGCGACGACGGCGCTCGAATCCACGCCGCCGGACAGAAATGCGCCCAGCGGCACGTCCGCCATCAGCCGGTAATCGACCGACCGCTTCAGCCCGTCGACAAGCGCCGCGCCGACGTCCGGTTCCTTTCCCGCCTGATTATCGAAGGAAAGCGTCCAGTACTCCTTCGGCTCGGGCGCCGGCCGCCCGCGCTGCAGGCGCAACACGTGCGCCGGTTCGAGCTTGCGCGCGCCGCGCAGAATCGTTTTCGGATCGGGCACGTAGCCGAACGTAAAGTAATCCTCGACCGCAGTCGGCTCGATGTCGCGCGGCAAGTCCGGATGGAGAAACAGCGCCTTCAACTCGGACGCGAATATCAGCTGGTCGTCGGGCAGGATCGCGTAATACAGCGGCTTGATGCCGAGCCGGTCGCGCGCCAGGAACAGGGTCTGCCTGTTGCGGTCCCAGATCGCGAACGCAAACATGCCGTTGAAGTGGCGGACGCAGTCTTCGCCCCACTTCGCCCAGGCATGCACGATCACCTCGGTGTCGCAATGCGTACGGAATTCGTAGCCGTCTGCAGCCAGCTCCTGTCTCAGCTCTCTAAAGTTGTAAATTTCACCGTTGTAGGTGACGCCGATGCTGCGGTCGCCGTTGAACAACGGTTGCTCGCCGCCCGCCAGGTCGATAATCGACAGCCGGCGATGGCCGAGCCCGACTCCCGGCTCGATGTGAAGACCATGCCCGTCGGGCCCTCGATGCGCCAGGCTGTCGGTCATGTCCGCGAGCAGCGCGCGATTGATCGGCCGCTGCCCGGCCAGGTCGAAGATTCCTGCGATTCCACACATAGTTAAATATCAACTTTCATCAGTCCGTCGTACAGACGGGTATAAGCGGCCACCATGGCTTTCAGGCTGAAGTCGCGCTCGGCGTGCTGCCGCGCGGCGCGGCCCACAGCCGCTGCCTTGCCCGGTGCGGCCATGTAGTCTTCGATTGCGCCGGCCAGCGCGGCCGGATCCGCCGGCGGCACCAGCCGTCCGGTCTCGCCATCGACCACCAACTCCGGGTTACCGCCCACATCGGTGGCCACGACCGGAAGACCCGAGGCCATCGCCTCGAGAATAGTGTTGGAGATGCCTTCGTTCAGCGACGGCAGCACGAACAGATCGAGGCTGCGGAGCAACGCCGGAATGTCATCGCGACTGCCGGGCAGCCAGCAAAGGTGCAGCAGGTTTTCCTGTTCCAGCAGCGCGCGCAGTTCTCCATGCAACGGCCCGTCGCCGATAATCACGAGGCGCGCGGTCTGAGCAAGAGCCGGCCGTTCGGTTATCAACCGCGCGAAAGCCCGGATCAGTGTCGCCTGATCCTTGACCGCGTCGAGGCGGCCGATCGTCCCGATCAGAAACTTGTCCGGCCCGAAGTTGTCGCCGGCCTGGGCCGCGATGGCATGTTCGCGTCCGTCGGCCGGATGGAATTTGTCGGTGTCGACGCCGTTGCAGATCGCCGACACCTGCGCTTCCGGAATCCGCACGCGTTCCGTCAGCCAGGCGCCGAGGTCGTTCGACACTGCGACGTGGCGCTGTATCAACGGACGCAGGATGCGGCGCAGCAAACGGTATTTGAGGTTGTCGCCGTGCAGGTCGACCATGTCCCAGCCGTGCTCGCCGTGCACCCGGAACGGCACGTTCGCAAGCGCGGCGACAACGGCGGTATCCATGGCGCCGTAATTCCGTGTGTGAACGATTTGCGGCTGCAACCGCCTGAGCAGCCGCCACAGCCTTACGTACATCCCGAAGTCCTTGCCGGGCCGCTTGTGCAGCGCCAGCACCCTGACGCCCGGCCGCCGGATGCGGACGCGGAAATCGGTGAAATGGCTGAGGCAGATCACCACGTGGCGGTAACGATCCGGCATATGGTTGATCAGGTTGACCAACCCGTTCTCGAGGCCGCCGACATCAAGGCTGAAGACGATATGCGCGATCAGCGGCGCGCGTGCCGCTGACCTGCTGCGGTCGCGGGAACGCGGCTGGAGTCGCTCGACGCTGTCGAGGCGCATGCTCATGAGGATGCTCCTCGCGATGCGGCCGCCATGTTCTGCTCGATCTGCGGTGCAACTGCCCGCACGAATGTCTGCAGCGTTGCCTCGGCCTGTTCCCGATGTCCGGTTTCGACGGGCGCGGACACAGCGATGACCGAAGACTCCAACGTCGCGCCGCGAAGTTGTTCCCACGCCTGCCACGCCCGGACTCGAACCGGGCTGGTGAATTCGCGCCCGCCGATGCTGTACCAGTACCAGACCAGCCGTTGCTCGCCGGCATTTTGCAGCACGAGTTCCCGCACCTTTTGGCTGCTGCCATCCGGGAGCCGTATCACGCGTTGCCGCGTCTCGCCAACGCTCCACCGATCCGGATCAAACAGTGCATTTTCATACGCCAGCAAATCATGCCCGTGAACTTGCGCGCCGACGTATTTGCCGGCGTACAGGGATACCGGTGCGCCGTTTTGCGCATAGCGGCCGCCCGTGACAAGGTCCGCCCCGTCGAACGAGGGCCGCCAGGCCAGCGCGCTCAGGTCGCCCTGACGCGTCCAGCCGGACACCTGGTCCAGTGCGATCATCGCGGAGGGGGAGTTGGAGATAGCAGGCTGGCTCAGAAAGGCCCAGGCCGGGGCAGCCGCGAGAACCACCACCGCTCCGATGGCTGCCCCGAGCACTTGTTTCAAACCGGGCGCGCGCGCGCGGTCGTTCACCGGTGTGGGCACCGGCTCAGCCGGCGGCGGCTCGCGCAGAAACCATCCCGCCAGAAGCAGCAAAAACAGCACTGAGCCGAAGAACTGCCAGCCGAAAATCATGTGATCGGTGCCTTGCGCGTACTCCAGTCCGAACGTCCCGCCGATCAGGATCGTGAAATAAACGCGCAGGCCGTTGGCAACGATCGGCACGATCATGGAAGCGAAGATGAAGACGGCACGGCGCCAGTAGCTGGTAAAAAATAAATACGCGAACAGCGATCCAACTGCGGTACAGGCCGTCAAAAAGCGGATACCGCTGCAGGCGTGGGCGACATGCGCAACCATCCATGGCGTGGTTATGAAATGACCTTCTAGCAACACCGGCACATCGCTCCATTGCAGGAACTTGACGCTCATCGCGGCGGTGAGCGTCTGCAGTGGCCCCACCGCGGACTGCCCGGCCGGAATAGCAAAAACCAGGTACACCAGCGGGAACAGCAACGCGCGCGTCACGCCGACACCGAAGAACAGCAACACGAGCACCGGAAAGGTGGCGACGAACGCGGATTGCTGCACGACATCGACGTTGGTAATCCGGCCGAGAAACCAGACGAACACGATGCCGGCGAGCGGTATCAATGCCCACAAGCAGATCGCCGGTTCCTGCTCAGCGGCAAGATCCTTGCGTTTGCTCCACACGAGCCAGGCGGAGATCGGAAAGATCAGAAACGCGTAGCGGAACATGCCGGTGCGCGCCCACGTATCGACCAGCGACAGACCCGTCATCCAGTACAGGCCGATGAAGGCCACGGCGGTGACCGCAAAGCCTTCTATCGCAGGACGCCATGACGCCGCCCCTTGAAAGGCGACCCGCTCTGTGACGCTTATCTGCTGCAAGGCGGCACCTCCGCTATCATGCCTGCTGCTCCATCGCCGGCACACCCGGCCGAAGGTCAGCCGCTGCAGTCGCGGCCGGCGCCGTCAGCAATCGATCCAGCAGCGCCAGGTTGCTGTCCCAGCTGTAATGCTCGCGAACGAACTCGCGCAGCCGGAGATCCGGCGTAGCTGGGTCATGGCGGCCGACGGCTTCGACGACCGCTTCGGCAAATGCCTCCGGCTGCGAGGCAGTCGCCTGCTCGTGATCCGGAAACGCCTGTATGCCTTCGAAAGCTTCCGCCGTGCCGACCAGCGGAGTGCCCATCGCCAGCGCTTCGAGCACCTTGTTCTGGATTCCGCGCGCGATCCGGAGCGGCGCCACCGCGACGTGGGCGTACCTGATAAACGGCTTGACGTCCGTGACGCGGCCGGTGACGTGTATGCCGGGCCGAAAGCCAAGCGCTCGGACCGCGCGGGCCGGACGCGCGCCGACGATATAAAACCGCGCCTTGGGCATCCGCTCGATAATTCGCGGGAAGATTTCGTCGGCGAACCAGGCCACACCCTCGACATTGGCCCGGTAATCCATCATGCCGGTAAAGACGATGACGGGGGTGGCGGCCGGATATGGATTCTCCGCTACCAGAGCCGGATCAAACGAGTCGACGTCCACGCCGTTGGAGATGCCATACACGTTGTCGCGCCCTCGTCCCGCCTGGGGATGGAAAAACGCGGCTTCCGCCGGCGATGCGAAAAGCGCTGCGTCGAAGTCTTCCGCTACACGTCGTTCAAAGCGGGCCAGCGCCCTGGCTTCGCGCGCATAAATAAAACGCGCCGGCCCTGCGACCGCTTTAGCATACTGCCGCCACTTTTCCGAATCGACGTCGACGAAATCCATGATGCGGCGCAGCCCGCTGCCCGCAGGCGCAAACTGCGCCACGCCCGACGAACAGGCGACGACCGCGGCAACCGAATGTTTCGCCAATACGCGCTCGACCCAGTTGCGCAATCGCCGGCTGCGATAGAAACGCACCGTTAACGGCTCCCCGGTCAACAGGCCGGCCAGGCTGCGCAGCCTGGCGAACCGCGGGTCGATATCAACGGCGCATACACTCGCGCACAGCTGCTGCAGTTCTTCCACATAGGGGCGATCGTCCGGATCATCGACAAATGTGCCCAGGTGCACCCGATGCCGCGCCGCAAGATGCCTGAGCATGTGATACGAGCGAATCTTGTCGCCCTTGTCCGGCGGAAACGGAATGCGATGGCTGAGAAAAAGAATGTCGTCCAACTTCAGACAGCCTCTATCCCAGGTTGCGGGCCAGCGGCGGCCCGATCAGCCGCGTCAGCGGCACCGGCAGGCGCTTCCAGGCGTTGATCAGCGGCCGGTATTTTGGATTCGTCGGACTCAGGTTCGGCACTTCCGCCGTGTTGATCAGCCGGTACTCGTAATGCAGCTGGCATGGCTCCCAGCCCCACAGCTCCTTGAACCGGCAGGAGCCGGACTCGCGCTTGCTCCGGCCGAAATCGATCAGCCGCGCGCCGCGCTCGCAGGCGCGCGCCATCAGGTTCCAGTACAGGTAGTCGTTGGCCGCGAGATCGCGTGCGGCCTTCGTACCGCCGCCGTAATAAACGAGCATTTCGTCGCGGAAGAAAAAACTCATCATGCTGCTGACGACCTGGCCGTCGTGCCTGATGCGCAGAATTTCGCAGTCGTCGCCGAACTCGTCTTTCAGCAGCCTGAAATAGCGCCGCGGATATACCGGTGTGCCGAGATTGCGGACCATTTCGGCGTAAACCGAATAATGGCCGTCGACCTCCGGATGAACGTCGGCTGACAGGCCATTGCGCCGGCCTCGCCGAACCATGTTGCGGCGTTTGCCGGACAGCGCCTTGAAGTTCGCATCCGGATCGGGATCGATCGGCACGCGGAAGGTGACGTACAAATCTTTCGACGGCCAGCCGCGTCCGCCGGAATCGATATTGCGCATCTCGAGGTAGTCGACACGCAGTTCGCGCGCCAGCCTCTCGGCAGCGGCGACCAGCGCGTCGGCGGCATCGCCGGCAATGGCGGCTACACCACCGTAGCTGCAAAAAGGCGTCGAAACGAGCGCGTTACTGAACAGCCGGCTGCGAACATGAAACAGCGGCAGCACGCCACCGATCGCGCCATCGCGTTCAGCGTAGAGATAATGGCTGGCATGGCCGTAGGCCCGGTGGATGACATTGCGCCAGCCGGAGAGATGAAAAAACGTTGCCGATGCGGCGCTCAGGACAAAATCGTCCCAGCGCGATTCGTCGTTCGCGGTCAGCGCCTTGACACACCATCCTGCAGTGCTATCGGCCATACAATCCCTTGTGTTGTTGAAATTTCGCGCTCAGTTCAAGCGTGCAGCGGAACGGCCTCGGCGCGGCCCAGCACGACTGCCGGGTAGCGGCTTGCGTCCTCGAGAAACACGCGATCCATGCGGTCCCATGTGAAGTCGTCGAGCAGCCGGGCGACCTTGCCCTCCATCCGCCGCAGGTTGACGTAGTGGCGGAATCTCGACTTCAACCGCGCCCGCACGCGCGGCTGCGCCGGGTCGATTTCCCACGGATGAAAATAAAATACGCCGGCGTGCCGGTCGTTACGGTTCACCCGCTTGAGCGCCCACTTGAACGGCTCGTACGGGAGCAGCCGGAAATAACCGCCGCCGCCGCACGGCCACGTGCGACCGGCGAGGCGAACCGTCGTCACCGGTATTTCCAGCAAACCGCCAGCGGTCGGATGAAACGGAAACCGCGGCGCCGCCGGCATGCCGTACAGGTCGTGCCGGATCGGAAACACGCTGGAACTGTAGCGGTAGCCGGCCGACTCGAGCACGTCGAGCGCCCAGAGCGTCGTCGCTCCGATCGAGTAACTGGGCGCGCGGTAACCGGTGACCGGCTCGCCGACAATGTCTTCCAGAATCGATTTCGCCCGCGTAACGTCGTCGCGGAATTCGCGCGGCGACTGCTGCGTGACGCGCCTGTGCGCGTAGCCGTGGCTCGCAACCTCGTGACCTTCGGCCGCCATCCGCCGCACGAGCGCCGGATGGCGTTCCGCCACCCACGCGAGCACGAAAAACGTCGCCTTGATCTGCCGCTGCGCAAACAGGTCGAGAATCCGGCTGGTATTGGCGTCGACGCGCCGTGGCATGCTGGCCCAGTCGCGTCGGGCGATATACGGCTCCAGCGCAGAGACCTGGAAGTAGTCCTCCACGTCGACCGTCATTGCGTTGACGATCGGGTTTGCCGAAGATGCCGCCAGCCGGGATTCCATCAGAGGCTGCCATCCTGTGACTGGCGATACTGCAGATCGTCGTCGCGCGGCACTTCGTCCGCTTCGGCGCCATTGGCCGCGACGCTGCCGTTCCGCCGGGTGCCCGGGCCGGGCACGACCCGTCGGTTCATGCTCTTGAGCAGGAAATTGAGCTTGCGGTCGAGCGCCTCGATCTGCTCCTCGATCGGCCGCATCTGCACTTGCTGCGTCCGGGCCGCCGGAGCGGCGGGCATAGGAGGGGCGGATGCAAAAGCCTCCGCCTCCGGCTCGGCCGACTCGCCACCTATTTCCTCGTTCATTTCGTCGATCACCGCCTGCATATTGGCGCGATCGATAAAATGCAGCTCTTCGAGATAGCCGTAGAGCAGCGCGCGATCCATCAGCATGTTGACGCGCCGCGGCACGCCACCGCTCCAGCTGTGCACCAGTTCAAAGACATCCGGCGCGAGACCGGGCGCGTTGCGCCAGCCGGCCGCGCGCAGGCGATAAATGATGTAGTTCCGCGTTTCCTCGGCCGACAGCGGCTCGAGCTTGTACCACGCAATGACGCGCTGCTTGAGCTGCTCCATGTGGCCGTTGCGCACAGTGGCCAGCAACTCGGTCTGGCCAACCAGGAAAATCTGCACCAGCGCCCGCCCGGCGACTTCCATATTCGACAGTACGCGCAGTTCCTCGAGCGCCGCCGTCGTCAGCGTCTGCGCTTCGTCAACGATCAGCAACGCGCCCTCGCCCTGCTGACAACTCAGCAGCAGGTCGCGCTTGAGATCTTCCAGCAACTGCACCTTGCCGCGCCCGTCGATGTTCTGCCCAAAGGCCGCCGCGACCGCCGGAATGACATCGGGCGCATCGAGATTGGCCGACGCGATGTTCGCCGTCAGCATGTGGCGCCCGGACAACTCCTTGTAGAGCGCCTGGATCAGCAGCGTCTTGCCGGTGCCGACGTTACCCGTGATAACGACGAAGCCCTCGCGCTGTTCGAGCCCGTACAACAGGTACGACAGCGCGCGCTTGTGGCCGGTGCTCGGAAACAGGAAGCGGACGTCCGGCGTGAGCTGGAAAGGCTTTCCGTTCAGTTTGTAAAAGTCTTGATACATCAGAAGTGTTTGGTGACCTCAAGCAGAATGGTGTTGACCCGATAGCCCTGGCCTCGAATCGTGTTGCGCTTTTCGTTCCTTGCGGCGACGCGCATGCTCAATGTCCGGCCGAGCTTATGGCTCCATGCAATCTGGCTGCGGTAGTAGTAGTTGATCTGGCCGTCGCGGAACTCGTAGCGCCGATAGCTGTAGGACGGCACCAGCGAGTCGCGCGTGCCCATGGCGAACTCCCACGCTATGCGGCCGCCCTGCACGTGGTCGTTTTCCGCCAGCTCGACGTAATTGCGGTGCTCGTCGTACAAACGCACCCGGATCTGGCTGTCCGACAGGTCGAATGCAACGTTCAGCGCGGCCCGCTTGAGCACGAACACGCGCCGGTTGCGAAGCGACGGCAACTCGGCATAGGAAAAATAAGGCGACTCTATCGCCGTAGTGGGCTGCCGGCCGAGCAGCAGCCGATTGTAGTTCGTCGGCTCCTCGAGATAAGAGACGTCGGTGTGAATGTCCGCGCCATCATGATGCCAGCTGAACTGATACGACGCGCCGAAGAAACGGTGGCCATAGAGGATTTCCAGTCGATCCTTTTCCGCTTGCCAGCGGACGCCGGCGTTCCAGAACGTCGAACCCAGTTCGTCTATCGCGCCGTTCGGCAAGAACTGGTTTTCCTTGCCGACATTCGCAACCAGCGCCGTTCGTGCCGAGACGTGGTACTGCAGACCTAGACGGGCCTGCTTGAAGGACAGGTCGCGCCCGCGGTCGGGGTTGATCTCCTGGTCGAGATAAAACAGGTCATACGTCAGATCACCATACTGCGGCTGGCGCGCGAGCAGAAAGCTGTAGGTGTTGCTGGTGATGTCAGGAATGTCGCTCGAGTAATAAACGCGGCCGTATCCATACCGCAGGGTCGCGACGCCAACGCTGCCGAAGTCGTGTTGGAGGTAAGGGCTGATCGTTGTCGCCGACAGGCCGGTACGGTTGGTGCCGCCGAACAGGTTATTCCGCCCGCCGGTTCTTTCCGGATCAATGACCTGATGGTCGTAAATCGTCCGGCCATTGATGAAAAACCAATCCTCTATTGCCTCGAGCGTCGCGTTGGCATTGAGCTGGCTGTACGCGTGATTCATATCGCTGTGATCGGCATACACGAGCCCCTGCAGGCGATAGTCGACATTCGCTGTCAGCCGTGGCGCGGCATAATCAAGCCGCAGCCCGGGCTCGATTTCGGTGATGAAATCGTCCTCGCGGGGCTCGCCGGGCGGAGCGAGAAGAAGATTGTCGGTATAAAACTCGCCCACCGTCACAAACGGGTCCAGGTTGAGTACGCCAGCGCGCGCATGCGACAGCGGCCACGCCGAGCCGAGCACCACCAGCAGGATGACGCTCTTGCGCCGTGATCGCGCCGCATCAAACATGCTGCGGACCGCCTTTGCTGTAGTACCCGCCGTAGTAGTAGTTGCCGTAGCGTTTTCCATCTCCCCCGCCCCTGGCGAAGTTCAGCACCATGTTGATCGACTTGTCGGCGTCCAGCGTCTCCACGCCGGCCTTCACCGTCTGCTGAGATGTGCGGCCCGCCGCCACGACGACGACGATTTGACCCATCGCGGCCGCGAGCACCTGCGCTTCGGAGGTGGCGAGCAGCGGCGGTGAGTCGAAGACGATGATGCAGTTCGGCATCGACCGGGTGATCTCGTCGAGCACGTGATCCATGCGCCGACTGGCGAGCAGCTCAGTGCTGATGGTGTTCCACTGGCCTGCCGGCAGCACTTTCAGCCGCGGTACGTCGGTTTGCGCCACCACGTTTTCGAGCTGGAGCCGCTCATTACCCAACAGGTCCAGCAGCCCCGGTCGATCCTCCATGTTGAGAATTCTCGTCATGTCGCACTTTGCGACATCGCCGTCGATCAGCAGCGCCGTGTAATCCCGTTCCAGCGCAATGCTGAGGGCAAGATTAAACGAGGTGAACGTCTTGCCTTCTCCCGGCACGGAACTGGCGACCATGATGCGCCGGCCGTTTGTTACCTGCGTCGCTCCCTTGCCGGTGATATTGGCGAGCAGCGGCCGCTTGATGCGCCGGTACTGATCCGCGATGTGCCCGCTGTTGTCTTCCGACGGGTACATGCCGGCGTCGCGCAGTGACTCGAAATCGATGTGCACTGCATCGGCACCGCGGTCACTGCCGATCGGAACCACCGGCGTCGCCGGCCGAACCGTTGCGCCCGAATCCGCGTCCGCGACCGGTCGGGCGACTGGCTCGGGTCGACTGAAGGCTTCCTGTTGCACGGGCTCCGGACGCATGCCCGGGTGAGTCGTTTTCAGCTTATCTACGGCCTTTTCGACAATACTCATACCTGCCAACTCCCTGGCAAAAGTCCTTGCACCATATGGGTGATCTGGGTCTGGAACGCGAGGGCGCCGCCAAATACCAGCGCCAACAACAGAATGCCTGCCGCGAAGGTCACCACCTCCGCTCTCATCAAATGTCTTTCAGCGCTGCTCAAGGCGACGCTGACAGCGCCGAGCACCGGCCGCCCGAGCACATCCTTGAGCGTTTCGCGGTCCATGAAGACCGGCCGGACCTGATGCAGGAACAGCGCGAAAACGGCACCTGCACCGAGGCTGAACACGAGCACTAAACTCAAGTAGATGGCGCGCGGCGGGCCGCTCGTGATCAACGGAACGACCGGGGGCTCAATAATGCGGAAATTCAGATTATTGCCGCTGTGCGAAGCCTCCTGTGACATTTCCGCCTTGTTCAACCGCTGCAGCAGATTCTGGTATTGCGCCTTTGTCACCGCGGAATCGCGTGTCAGACTGGCAAGCTGGGCTTCAAGGTCGGTGACCTTGTCAGCCTTGGTTTCGAGTTTGGCGATCTGATCCTTCTGCCGCGCGATTTTGGATTCCAGCGTGTTGATCTTGATCTTCGCGTTATACAGTTCGGTCTGCATGCTCTGGTAGACCGGGTTGCTGATATCGGCGACGGCGTACTCACCGCCACCTTGCTTGATGGTTTCCCTCTTTTGCTCCAACTGGCTGATCATGTCCTTGATCGCAATGACATCCGGGTAATTCGGCGTGTATCGCAACAGCAGGCCATTCAACTTCTCGCGATACGCGGCAATCTGTTTATTAATGGCCTCGACCTGCGGATTCAGCGTAAGAGACGCGGTGCCGTTCTTGATCGCATCAAGCTGATTCTGAATCGACTGCTTTTGCGACTGGGCCACCTGAAGTTGTTCTTTCAGGCTTGCCAGCCCCTGTTGCGCGCCTTGCAGACGGCTGAAGTAGTCGCCGCCGCCCTGCCCCGGTATCAGACCTAGATGCGCTTTCTTGAACTCGGCCAGGCGCTGATCAGCCGCCTGCAGCCGCCGACGGTATTCCTTGATCTGACGCTGCAGAAAATTCTGAGCGGCGCCGGAACTTTGCATATTGCCGCCGAGCGTATTGCTCATCAGGATGTTCAGCACCGCCTGCACGACGTTTTGCGCCATTTGCGGATCCGGGCTGGTATAGCTGATTGCATACAGGTTCTGGCGACCGCCACCGGTCACCTCGATCCGGTCCTGCAATCGGGTGAGCAACTCGTCCATCTCCTTTGGATTGGACGCGCGAAGGTTGAGACCGGTCTCACGGGCCACTTTTTCCAAGTTCGGCCGGCTCAGCAGTGTCTGCGCCACGAGCTGGACACGATCGTGGATGTCCGGCTGGATCGCCAGGCCCTTCAGCAGCGGCGTCAACATCGACTCGGTGTCGGCGTAGACGCGGGTGTGCGCTTCGTATTGGTCCGGCATGCTGTAAACCACGATCCAGCCGCCGACGGCGACGATCCACGCTACCAGCAATGCGTACCAGCGAAACCGCCACGCGCCGCGCGCCTGCGAAATCACTTGTGCAAGTATTTCATCCATGAAAAGGGCCCTTTGCCAGTCGGGCACAGCCGCGGTCGGCTCTATTGCCTGGCCGCGCCGCGAAACAGTGCCGGTTCATGATCTTCAGAATGCGGATTTGGGGATGATGAGAATATCGCCCGGACGCATGGCGACATTATCTTCCGTGTCGCCTTCCAGCAGGTCTTCGAGATAGACCGGAAACGTAATCTTCTTGTTGTCGATTCGCCGGATAATCTTGGCGTCGTTGCCATCCGCATACGGAGTCAGCCCGCCGACTTCGATCAACACGTCCAGCAAAGTCATGCCGCGCCGGTACGACAGGGCCTGCGGCTTGGTCGCCTCCCCGACCACGCGCACCTGTTCGGCAAAAGAGCCCACGGCCTTGGTAACGATGACAGTCACGATCGGCTGGCGGATGTACGTAGCCAGCGCCTCTTCCAGGTCGTTTCCAAGCTGCGCCGGCGTTTTGCCGGCCGCCTGCATTTCCTGCACCAGCGGGATGGAAATGCGCCCGTCCGGGCGCACCGGCACGGTGACGGTCAGGTCGGGGTTGTTGCGGACGTAGATTTCAAGGACATCGCCCGGGCCGATGATGTAGGTGGCGGGCGTATCTATAGGCGCCATGGCGGCCGGAGGGGGAGTACTGGCGCAGGCGCCCAAAAGAACCGCAAGGAAGGGGAAAGTCAGCCATACAGTCCATTTAAAGCTTTTCACTCGCATCATGCGATACATCCTTGTTGCTATACATTTGTCAGGCCTGCACCCCAGCAGGCGCCCAAAGAATAACATGGCCCGGGACAAAAACCAGCAGGGTAATTACCATAATCATTGTCGGACTACTGAACACTTAGCGCGCGCCCTTCCCGAACAGCACGACCTCGACCGTCTGCAGCATGATCAGCAGATCGAAAAAGACGGTGTGATTCTTGACGTAGAACAAGTCGAATTTGAGTTTCTCGCGCGCATCGCGCTCGGACGAGCCATACGGGTAGCGAAGCTGCGCCCAGCCGGTAATGCCGGGCTTGACCGAATGGCGCTCGCGATAATAAAGCAGGTTTTTTTCCAACTGCGTGACGAACTCCGGCCGCTCCGGGCGCGGGCCGACAAAGCTCATGTCGCCGCGCAGCACGTTGAGAATCTGCGGCAACTCGTCGACGCGGCATTTGCGAATCAGCGCGCCGACGCGCGTCACCCGGCTGTCGTTCTTGCGCGCCCAGCGCACGCCCTCCTGCTCGGCGTCGGTGCGCATGCTGCGAAATTTCAGCACCCGGAACAACGTGCCGCGCTCGCCGACGCGCGTCTGTGAGTAAAGCACCGGCTTGTGCCAGCCGTCGTCAAGGATGATCAAGAGCGCGGTCAGCAGCAGCACCGGCAGCGTCATGACCAGCAGGACAAGCGCGATGCTGATGTCGAGCAGGCGCTTGATTTGCGCGCGCAAAAACCCGCGCCGAAAACCGTCGCCGAAAATCAGCCAGCTCGGATCAACCAGATCAAGCGCCACTGCGCCCGTTTCGCGCTCGAAGAAGGTGGCCAGGTCGAGGACCTCGATACCGGCCAGGCGGCACCGGAGCAAGTCGTTGAGCGACAGCTTGTTGCGCCGCTCGTCGAGCGCGACGACGATCTCGTCGATCTGGTGCGCCATTGCATACCGGGCGATAGAGCCATGCACCTTGAGCACGGCACCATGGTGATGAACTTCACAGTTCTCGCCCTCGTAATGAATGAACCCGGCGAGGCGGAAACCGCGCCGGTCGGAGCGGCGGCGCATCCGTTTAATGATCGACGACGCCTTGCTGCCGGTGCCGAGAACGAGCACCCGCGGCTTGATGCTTTCGATATCCAGCACCTTGAGCAGCGCCGGCCGAAGCAGCATGATGAACAGGAAAGACAGCGCCACCGCCAGGGCCAGCACGCCGCGGCCGACGTACAGCACCGGAAAGATGTAATAGATGAGCATCAACAGGACGATGCCGACACCGAACCCGACCACCAGGCGCAGCAGGATGCCCGTGCGCCGTTCGCGCAGCCCGATCTGGTACAAGCCCATCGCGCTCAGGCTGAGAATCATCATGCCGGCGAACAGCAGCGCCGGGTAGTGCAGCGGCCCGAGGTTGTCGGCGACGACCGCCGGCTGGCCTTCGAACCGCAGATAGGCCGCGAGGTAGAACGAGATAACGAGAAGAAGTGTTTCGATCGCGCCGATCAGAATAATCTGCAGAGGAATGTGACGGCGGAATATCCTTATTTTGCCCATACTGAGCCTCCTGCTCATTGCCCGGCGCCGGTATGATAATAATTGGTTCGGCCAGTTTCGACATCCATGTCGGCGTACGAGCTGCTTTTTGTTGATTCAATTAGTGTACAGAATTTCCGGACGGCGAACAGCCGTTTTTCGTCACAAAATCCTGCGCTGGTTCAGGTATCGGTGGACGCCGGGTCCGGACGCGGCCGCCTTGCGCAATGTTGTGCCTGAAGCTAGGCTAACTAGCTTTCGCCGCTACGCGGCATAATAATAAAGAGGTTTCCCTATGTTTGACGTCGACAGCGCACGGATCGCCATCGTCGGCCTGGGTTACGTGGGCCTGCCGCTGGCCGCCGAGTTCGGCAAGCAGATCCCCACCCTCGGCTTCGACACGAAGCCCGAACGCATTGCTGAACTCAAGAAACACTACGACCGCACCCTGGAAGTCAGCACGGAAGAACTAGCGGCGGCCAGCCAGCTCAGCTATACCGATTCGCCCGAATGCCTCGGGGATTGCAACGTCTTTATCGTCACGGTGCCGACGCCGATCGACCGCTATCGGCGCCCCAACCTCGCCCCGCTCGAAAGCGCGAGCCGCACCCTCGGCGGCGTCATCAAGCCGGGCAGCATCGTCATTTTCGAATCGACCGTTTATCCCGGCGCGACCGAAGAGGTCTGCGTACCGATTATCGAACAGGTGTCGGGCCTCAAGTACAACCACGACTTCTTCGCCGGCTACAGCCCCGAGCGCATCAATCCAGGCGACAAGGACCACCGCGTCACCTCGATTCTGAAAGTGACCTCCGGCTCCACGCCCGAAGTGGCGGATTTCGTCGACAGCCTCTACGCCCGGGTGATTTCCGCCGGCACCCACAAGGCCAGCAGCATCAAGGTGGCGGAAGCGGCGAAGGTCATCGAAAACACGCAGCGCGACGTCAACATCGGCCTGGTCAACGAGTTGGCGATCCTGTTCGAGCGACTGGGCGTCGATACGCTCGAAGTGCTGGAAGCGGCCGGCACGAAGTGGAACTTCCTGCCATTCCGGCCTGGCCTGGTCGGCGGCCACTGCATCGGCGTCGACCCGTACTACCTGACGCACAAGGCGCGCGAAGTCGATTATTTTCCGGAGATGATTCTCGCCGGCCGGCGCACCAACGACGAAATGGGCGCCTACGTGGCCCGGCGCGTCGTGAAGATGATGACCAAACGCGGCATTCCCGTCGCCAATGCCTGCGTGCTGATCATGGGCCTCGCGTTCAAGGAAAACTGCCCGGACATTCGTAACACCCGCTCGATCGACCTGGTACGCGAATTTGCCGGCTATAACGCGCGCGTCGACGTGTATGACCCGTGGGTCGACACTGCCGAAGCACAGGCCGAATACGGCATTCCGCTCGTTCCGGAACTGGAAAAAGGCAAGTACGACGCCATCGTCATCGCTGTGAAGCACAAGCAGTTCATCGCAATGACGCCGGACCAGATTCGCGCGCTGGGCAAGCCGGGCCAGCACGTATTGTTCGACGTCAAGGGCATGCTGCCGCGCGATGCAGTGGACGACCGGCTGTAAAACAACATTCAGGGAAACATAATGAAAGTTCTGGTTACCGGCTCCGCCGGATTTATTGGCTCCGCACTGAGCCTCAAGCTGCTCGAACGCGGTGACGAAGTCATCGGCCTCGACAACCTCAACGACTATTACGACGTCAGCCTCAAGCAGGCGCGCCTGGAACGGACGCTGAAGCATCCCGGCTTTACCGATGTGCGCGCGGATCTCGAAGATCGCGACGCCGTTACTGCAGCCTTCGAAAAGTACCGGCCGGACGGGGTCGTCAACCTCGCCGCGCAGGCCGGCGTGCGCTACTCAAGCGTGAATCCGTACGCGTACGTCAACACCAACCTGGTCGGTTTTCTGAACATTCTCGAAGGCTGCCGGCATTTCCCGGTCAAGCACCTGGTGTACGCTTCCAGCAGCTCGATCTACGGCGCCAACACCAACATGCCGTTTTCCGAGCACAACGTCGCTTCGCATCCGGTCAGCCTGTATGGCGCGACCAAGCGCGCTAACGAGCTGATAGCGCATTCCTACAGCCACTTCTACGACATTCCAACCACCGGCCTTCGCTTCTTCACCGTGTACGGACCGTGGGGCCGGCCGGACATGGCGCTGTTCCTGTTCACGCGCAACATTCTCGCCGGCGAGCCGATCGACGTATTCAACCACGGCCATCATCGCCGCGACTTCACGTATGTCGATGATATTGTCGAAGGTGTTGTGCGCGTGCTCGACAAACCCGCCGAGCCGAACCCGGAGTGGACCGGCGATGCGCCCGACCCGGCCACCAGCCGCGCACCGTACCGGGTGTTCAACATCGGCAACAACAACCCGGTCAACCTGATGCGCTACATCGAAGTGCTGGAACAGCATCTCGGGCGGGAGGCGGAAAAGAACATGCTGCCGATGCAGGTTGGCGACGTGCCGGAAACGTATGCCAGCGTCGAAGACCTGGAAGCTGCCGTCGGCTATCGGCCGGCGACAACCGTTGAAGAAGGCGTGGGCAAATTCGTCGAGTGGTATCGGGAGTTTTACCGGGTCTGAAAATTCCCGGATTACTGATCTTTCCCCCGCAACAACTTGTGCAACTGCCGCCCTTCCCGCCATTGCCAGCTCAAAATACTCGGCACGCCGAACAACAGCTCCCGGAACCGCTTGGCAAGCGACACCGCAATCGCCACATCGGCCGGCACGCCGATCAGTTGCCCGATCAGCACGAAGCTGCCTTCCTGCACGCCGATGCCGGCCGGCACCACGAAGGCTATCGCGCGCGCGGCCAGGCTGAGCGTTTCCATCACGACGGCCTGCCACACCGCCACCGGGTGACCGAGCAGCAGCATGATCACCCAGACTTCGGCCGCCTCGGCGGCCAGCGACAGAAACTTCCAGATGCCGGCAATCGTCAGCACGCCGAGGCGCCGATAGTACAGGCGGATTTCCGCGTCCAGCCGCGCCGGACTCACCCACCGCGCCAGCAGCTTATGGCCGCCGGTAATCAGCTCGATAAACCGGTCCAGCCGCGCGAAGATGTTGCCATAGCGCTGCACCGCCACCATCAACGCCATCCCGGGCAGCATCGCCAGCAGCACCACGCCCGCCGGCCCGGCGATGCGCGCGCCGGGAATGTTCGACAACAGCAAGCCGAGTCCCGCGAGCGTCAACAGGTAAAGGCCGACTGCCGTCAGCGTCAACAACAGGATGGCGCACGCCCCGCCCGTCGCGATATGAACGCCGCGCTTGTGCAGCAGCCGGATGCCGACCAGTTCGCCGCCAACCCGCGCCACCGGGAGCAGGTTGTTCACCGCTTCGCGCACCGCCGACACCCAGAACACGTAAGGCAGCGACGGCGCGGCGGTGCGGCTTCGCAGCAGCGCCCACAGCGCGAGTGCTTCGAGCAGGACCGGCGCGATATGCAACGGCCCCAGCCAGAACAGCCCCCAGCCGGCGATCTCGAGCACCTGCAACACGTCGGCCGAGCCGGCCATGACAACCAGCACAACCGCAAGGGCAAGACCGACGAGCCCCGCCAGCCAGGCGATAATTTTTGTTCTCAAAATGAAAAGGCTTGCTTGTGGATTGCTTATAAATTTTTAAAGATGGCGTTGCGCAGCCGGAACCACGCGGCCATGTATGCCGGCTTCCATGCGGAGCGCGCCGGTGTCTTGTTCTCGATCAGCTCCCCGTCGCGGCGAATCATAAAGTAGCGCCCCCGCCAGACGATTTGCCGCCCGGCAAAGCTCCATAACCAGACGGCCAGGCTCAGCAGGTCACTCAGTGGCACAAGCCAGCCGTCCGCGAGCGCCTGCGGACGCGATGGCGCGAACATGATCTGGACCAGCCACTTGGCGATCACCGTCAGCGCCAGCATGGCCAGCGCGAACGGCTGCGGGCCCGTGAGGCCGAGCATCGCACCGCATAACGGAATGCCGAAGGTGATGAACGTAAACGCGTAGCCGAGCGGCTGCAATACGCGCAGCGCCCGCGCCTGCCGCAGTTCATGGCGCACCAGCGCCTGCAGCGTCTGATCGGGCGCCGTCGTCTCGACGAGGTAGTCGGCGAGCACCGTCTGATAGCCTCGCCGGCGCACCATTTCACCCAGCATGTAGTCGTCGGCGACGTGGTGTGCCACTTCCGCGAAACCACCGATTTCATCCAGCACCGCGCGCCGCATCGCAAGCGTCGCGCCGAAGCCGAAGGCGCGCCAGCCGATCATCCGGGAAACCAGCACGGACGGCGTGAACCAGCCGTTCACGAACATCGCCGCCAGGCGGGCGCAGACGCCTGCACCCGGGCGTGCGCGATAAACACAGGTGGCAAGACCAACGCCGGAACGCTCCAGCGGCGCGGTCACCGCCTCCAGATAATCACGACCTACGCGGATGTCGCTGTCGGCGATGACCAGCACCTCGTGGCGCGCCGCGGGCAACATGTTGGCGAGGTTACTGACCTTGTAATTGCTGCCAATCAGTCGCTCGTCCACAACCAGTGTCAAATCGCGCCCGGGCAGCTCCGCCTGCAACCGCCGGACGATCGGCACCGCCGGATCGGTTTCCCGTCGGACGCCGAACACGATCTGGAATTCGGGATAATCCTGCTCACAGCAGGAGCGGAGGCTTTCGTACAGGCCGTCTTCGGCACCGCAAAGCGGCTTCAGGATAGTCACGGGCGGCCGCGATCGGACCGGTTTCGGCGCCGGCCGGCGGCGCAACCACCGGATCATCGCGACGAGTCCGGCTAAGGCGTTAGCGGCTGCCAGCGCCGCAATCGCATCGCCGGTGACGATCGTCCAATGATCAGCCAGCCACATCACGACAGATAAACTCCGGCAAAATCCGTTGCGGTAAAGCTATCACATCGGGCCTCGCCGGGTCACTCGCAACTACTTCACCGCCACCGCCTTGATGTTGACGAATTCGTGGATGCCGAACATCGACAGTTCGCGGCCATAGCCGCTGTTCTTGATACCGCCGAACGGCAGGCGCGGGTCGGAACGAACGAAGTCGTTGACGAAACACGCGCCCGCGTGAATTTCGCTGGTCGCGAGGCGAATACCACGCTCCGTATCCCGTGTAAAAACGGCCGAGCCCAGGCCGAACTTCGTGTCGTTGGCGACCCGCAGCGCCTCGGACTCATCCTTGACTGGAATGACCGTCGCCACCGGCCCGAACAACTCTTCTTCGTAAGCCGGCATGCCGGCCGCAACGCCAGTCAGCAGCGTCACGGGATAGAAGGAACCCGGCCCTTCCGGCATTTCACCACCCAGCCGGCAGCGCGCGCCCTTCGCGACGCTTGCTTCAACCTGCTGGTGCAATTGCTCGCGCAAATCCGCCCGCGCCATCGGCCCGATGGTGACGCTCTCGTCGGTCGGGTCGCCCATCTTGAAGTCTTTCATCGCCACGAGCACGTGCTCCTCGAACTGCTCGCGGATCGACTCGACGACGATATAGCGCTTGGCGGCGATGCAGCTTTGCCCGGAATTGACCAGCCGCCCCTGCACGCAGGATTTCGCGGCCGCCTCGACGTCGGCATCTTCGAGAACGACATATGCATCGCTGCCGCCCAACTCCAGCACCGTTTTCTTCAGCGCCTTGCCCGCCTCGCTGGCGACCGCGCGCCCGGCGCCGACGCTGCCCGTGAGCGTCACCGCCTGCACATGATCGCTCGCGATCACTTTGGCCGCCTGATCGGTATCGATAATCACGGTCCGGAACAACTGCTCCGGAAAACCCGCTTCCCTGAATACCGCCTCGATATCGAGCGCGCAGCCGGTGACGTTCGGCGAATGCTTCAGCACGCCGGCATTGCCGGCCATCAGGTTCGGCGCCGCAAAGCGGAACACCTGCCACAGCGGGAAATTCCACGGCATGATCGCGAAGACGACGCCGAGCGGCTGAAACGTGACGAAACTCCGGCTCGCGTCGGTCTTCACCTCCTGCTGCGCCAGAAACTGCTCCGCATTCTCCGCGTAGTATTCGCACGCCCAGGCGCACTTCTCGATTTCGGCGTGCGACTGCTTGATGGGCTTCCCCATCTCCTCGGTCATGCGTGCCGCGTAGCGGTCGCTGTTCTTGCGCAACACGGCCGCCGCGTTGTTCATCAGCTTCGCGCGCTCCGCGAACGGCGCCCTGCGCCACTGCGTGTGCGCGTCATGCGCCTGCCCGAGAATCGTCTCGACCTCCGCATCGCTCATCAGCGGGTAGCTTTTGATGGTTTTCCCGGTCGCGGGATTGATGGTTTCCATGGTCATGTTCCGTTTTTCCTTTCGTATTGCAGGAGCGGCCGCCGGGCGCGATTCAATAATCGCGAGCAGCGCTCGCTCCTACGCTTTTTCAGCCCAGTAACGGTTGCACTTCTCGAACAATTCGGTGTTGACGCTGGCATCGACGTCGACCGTCAGTACGCGCAATTCAGTCGACGTAATGGCCTCCGTCAATTGTGACCTGAGCTCGCCGATGCTGGCCGGCCGGTACGCCTTGATGCCGAAGCTCTCGGCATAGGCCTTGAAGTCGGGATTGCTGATCCGGGTGCCGAAAGAATCGTTGCGCGACATCTCCTGCTTCCAGCGGATCAACCCGTAGTCGTTGTCGTTGAGGATGATTGCCGTAAACCCGGCGCCGATCCGCTTCGCGGTTTCGAGTTCCTGAGAGTTCATCATGAAGCCACCGTCGCCCATGACCGATACGACCTGCCGGTTCGGGTCGATCATCGATGCGGCGATGCCGCCGGGCAGCGCCATGCCCATGCTGGCAAGGCCATTGCTGATGATGCAGCCGTTGGGCGTAAAGGTCGGGAAATTGCGCGCGATCCACATCTTGTGGCTGCCGACGTCGGAGATCAGCAGGCCGTTGTCGTCCAGAATATCACGGATGACATTGAGCACTGCGGGGATCGTGAACGTACTCGCACTGTCGTCGAGGTTGTAGCCGGCGATGTCATCGAGGATGCGCTGGCGAACCGGCGCGTACCAGTCCCGATCGTATTCCGGTTCGCGCTCATCCAGGCTCGCATGCAACGCGCGCACCGACGCGGCCAGGTCGCCCACAACCTCTACCGCCGGCCGATAATGGGTATACACCTCGGCCGGCACATGGTCGAGATGAATGATCGTCTTGTCATTGTTGGGGTTCCACTTCTGCGGCGCGTACTCGCCAATGTCGTAGCCGATCGTGACGACCACGTCCGCCTGCTCGACCGCTTCCAGCACATAATCCTTGAAGCTCAGGCCGATCGACAGCAGCGACTCGTCGTTATGGTCGGAGACCGCGCCCTTGCCCATGAAGGTGGCGGCGACCGGAATGCAGAAATGATCCACCAGCTCGGTCAGCGCCGTGCTGCACTTCTCGCGAATCGCGCCGTTGCCGGCAATGATCAGCGGCCGTTTTGCCTTCGTCAGCACGGCCAGCGCCTGGCCGACGGCCTCCATGTCCGGATCGGCGCGCAACACCTTGCCCGGCGCGATCGGCTCGAACCCCGCGATTTCGAGCCCCGCGACATCTTCCGGCAACTCGAGATGCGTCACCCCCGGCTTCTGCAGTTCCGCCAGCTTGAACGCCTTGCGCGCCACCTCGGTGACAACGCGTTCCGAATGGATGCTCGCGTTCCACTTCACGATCGGCTTGAACATGCTGACGATGTCGAGCATCTGGTGGCTCTGGTTGTGCATGCGGTCCAGCCCGCCTTGCGCGGTGATTGCCACCACCGGCGCCATGTCGAGCTGCGCGTCGGCCAGGCCGGTAATCAGGTTCGTCGCCCCCGGCCCGAGTGTAGAGAGACAGACGCCCGCCTTGCCGGTAATGCGCCCCCAGATGTTGGCAATAAACGCGGCCCCCTGTTCATGCCGGCACGGCACGAACCGGATCGACGATTGCTCCAGCGAGAACATCAGGTCTTCGGTTTCCTCGCCAGGGACGCCAAAGACATAGCGGACGCCTTCGTTCTCCAGGCACCGGACGAGCAGGTCGGATACTTTCATGCGTAGCTCCCGTGATTTTTGCGGCAAAGCTTACGCCGTTCGGGATGGCTTTTCAGGTTGCCCGTGGGGGGAATCGAGGAATGGTGCCGGCGAGAGGAATCGAACCTCCGACCTACTGATTACGAATCAGTTGCTCTACCGACTGAGCTACACCGGCGTCAGGTGAGGCGCGAGAGTATAGCGAAAGGCTTTGGGAGCGGCAAACTAGCCCGTGCGGGCGCCGCTGCGAACGCGCACAATCACGTCAACGCCTTCCCGCACGGTGCCCTCCGGCAGGTCCGGCAAGCCCGCGAAACGCACCTGCTCCGCCGGAATGTCCGTCAGTTCGCCGCTGTCGACGTTATAGAAGTGATGGTGCGCGCCGGTGGTGGAATCGTAGAAAACCCGGTTCGGATCGACGATGACCGACTTGATCAGGTTTTTTGCGCACAGCAGCTTGAGGGTGTTGTACACGGTCGCCTTGGACACCCGGGTACCCTGCTTCAGCAGGATCGCGGAAAGCTGATCTGCCGACAGATGGCGCGGGCGCTCGAGCAGCACGCGTGCAATCTCCAGACGCTGCGCCGTCGGTTGCACTCCGGCGGCGGCCAGCTGCGCCGCAACCGGATCCGTCCCCACCTCGAAGTTGTTTGTTAAATCAGCCACTTGGGCAGTATAGCATGTCGTTTGACTTGCACTAGCCGCCAATTTCCGCGATGATCGTCCGTCCCAAATAAGAATAAAACGGGGATATTATGCGTAACCAGCCCGGTTTTACGCTGATTGAGTTAATTGTCGTCATTGCCATTCTCGCGATTTTCGTCACCACCGCTGTGCCCGGCTTCAGCCGGCTGGTCACGCGCGAGCGTCGCGTCTCGACGGTGCTGAGCGTGGTTCGTGCGCTGAATTTCGCCCGCGCCAAAGCCATCACCACTGGCCGATATATCCAGGTCTGCAAGAGCGGGGATGCCGCGCAGTGCGATGAGTCCGTCACCTGGAGTGACGGCTGGATCGTCTACGTCGACCGGGATGAGGACTCGGACCTGGATGCGGAAGAGCGGATATTACGCCGCCGCGGCGCGATGGATGAGAGCGTTGAGCTGACGGCGAATCAGAATGCTTTCACCTTCCGCCCGACTCCGCACCCCTCCACCGCCGGCAGCCTGTTCGTTTGTGTCGGCAACCAGGCTTACGGCGAGGCGGTAATTATCAGCTTTACCGGCCGGGTACGCACAGCGCCGGAAAAGGCGGACGGGTCGCCGGTTGAATGCGGCTAGGGCGAGTGGGTTCGGCCGGCAAACAGCGTATCGACGATGACGAGAATCGCGCCGACCGTAATCGCCGAGTCAGCCACGTTGAACGGCGGGAAATGCCAGCCGTTGTAAAAAAAGTCGATGAAGTCGACCACGTAGCCATACGCAACGCGGTCAATCACGTTGCCGAGCGCGCCACCGAGCACCAGCGCAAGACCGATGCCAAGCAGCCGCCGGCTCTTGCGCGGCAGCCGCCGCAGCCACAGCAGGATGACGATGCTCACGACCAGGCCCAGGCCGATAAAGAACCACCGCTGCCAGCCCGACGCCTGGCTCAGGAAACTGAACGCGGCACCGCTGTTGTGCAGCAACGTGAGTTGCAGAAACGAGGTCAGGCGGATCGAGTCGAACAGACCCATGTGACCGCTGATCAGAATCTTGGTGACCTGATCGACGACGATCACCGCCGCTGAAACCCACAGCCAGCGCACCTGCCCCAGCGCCCCATGCCGACCAGTCTGCCGCCCGGTCGCTTCCGGCTCGGCCACGTTCATCTCCGAAGTCGTCTCGTTCATGCGAACTCGCGGATTTCGCCCTCGCCTGCCACGTTCTCGACGCACCGGCCGCACAGCTCCGGGTGCTCTTCCGAGCGGCCGACGTCCGGGCGGCGCTGCCAGCAGCGCACGCACTTGTCGTTGTCCGAGCGCTTCGCGGCAATATACACGCCTTCGCAATCGGCTGCCGCAACGGCATCGGCCGGCTTCCCGGCCGCCCGGTGCAAGTGCGCTTCCGACGTGATCAACGCAAAGCGCAGCTCATCGCCGAGCGGCGCCAGCGCATCGTATGCGGCCGGCTCGCAATAAAGGTCCACAGACGCGTCGAGCGACGAGCCGATGTCGCCGGCGCCCCGCAGCCGTTCCAGCTCGCGCGCCACGCCGACGCGCACACGCAGGACGGTCGCCCAGTCGATCGGCTGCGGCACCGTCGCCGCAGGCGTCTGGTGCCAGGTCGTCAGCATCACGGCTCCCGGCCGCTCGCCCGGCAGATGACGCCATGCCTCCTCGGCAGTAAAACTCAGGATCGGCGCGAGCCAGCGCACCATCGCCTCGGCGGCGTGATACATCGCCGTCTGGCACGAGCGCCGCGCAAGACTGTCGGCCTGCGCGGTGTACTGGCGGTCCTTGATCACGTCGAGATAAAAGCCGCCGAGATCGCGCACGCAAAAGTTGTGCAGGCGCTGGTAGATCTGGTGAAACGCCATGTCCTGGTACGACGTTTCGACTTCCTGCTGCAGTACCGTCAACCGTTCCAGCAGCCAGCGGTCAAGTGCGAGCATACGATCCGGGTCGACCGCATGCGCGGCCGGATCGAACTCGTTCAGGTTGGCGAGCAAAAAGCGCAACGTGTTGCGCATGCGCCGGTAGGAATCGGCCATGCGCTTGAGGATTTCGTCGGAGACGTTCATTTCGCCGCTGAAATCCGTCGCCGCGACCCACAGGCGCAGCACGTCCGCGCCCAGCGTCTTCATGATTTTCTGCGGCGCGACCACGTTGCCGACCGACTTCGACATCTTGCGGCCCTGCGCATCAACCGTGAAGCCGTGCGTCAGCACCGCCTGGTATGGCGCCTTGCCGCGCATCGCCACGCCGCTCAGCAACGACGACTGGAACCAGCCGCGGTGCTGGTCGGAGCCTTCCAGATACAAATCCGCCGGCAGGCCCATATCCGGTCGCCGTTCGAGCACGGTGTAGTGCACGCAGCCCGAGTCGAACCAGACGTCGAGCGTGTCGGTCATCTTTTCGTATTGCGCGGCATCGTTTCCCAGCAGTTCCGCCGGATCGAGCTCGAACCACGCGTCGATGCTGTCCTTCTCGACACGCTCGGCCACCTTCTCGATCAGTGCGATGGTGTCCGGATGCCACTCGCCGGTCTGCTTGTGAATGAACAGCGGAATCGGCACGCCCCAGGTCCGCTGGCGCGAAATGCACCAGTCCGGCCGGTTGGCGACCATCAGGCGCATGCGTTCTTCGCCCCAGCCGGGCATCCACTGAACTTTCCTGATCTCGTCCAGCGTCTGCTGGCGCAGGCCGTTGGTGTCCATGCCGATGAACCACTGCGGCGTCGCGCGGAAAATCAACGGCGTCTTATGCCGCCAGCAGTGGGGATAGCTGTGCTGATACGACTCGTGGTGCAGCAGCACGCCGCGCTCGCCGAGCAGTTCGACGATCTTCGGATTCGCCTTGAACACGTGCTCGCCGGCAAACAGCGGTGTGTTGTCGAGAAACACGCCGTTGGAGCCGACCGGGTTGTCGATCGGCAGGCCGTATTGCTGGCCGACGATGAAGTCGTCCTGGCCGTGGCCGGGCGAGGTATGCACCGCACCGGTACCGGCGTCGGTGGTGACGTGGCCGCCTAGGATCACCGGGACCTGGCGGTCGTAAAACGGGTGCGCGAGCACCACGCGCTCGAAGGCCTGGCCGGAGGCGCGACCGAGCGTCTCGTACGTATCGACGCCGTAGCGTTTCATCGCATCCGCGGCGAGCGCGCCGGCCAGTAGCAGTCGCTCCGGTCCGGCACCCAGGTCGGCCTGAACCAGCACGTATTCCAGTTCGGCATTCAGCGCGACGGCCTGATTGGCCGGCAGCGTCCATGGCGTGGTTGTCCAGATCGGAATCGAGATCGGTCCTTCGCCCGCAGGCTTGCCGTTGAATCGGCCGAAAAAATCAGCCTCATCGACAACCCGGAAACGCACGTCGATCGCCGGTGAGGTTTTGTCGGCATATTCGACTTCGGCTTCGGCCAATGCCGAGCCACAGTCCATGCACCAGTGCACCGGCTTGAAGCCTTTATAAACGTGGCCGCGCTCGAGAATGCGGCCGAACGCACGCAGCTCGTCGGCTTCGTAGCGCGGGTTCATGGTCAGGTACGGCCGGTCCCAGTCGCCGAGCACGCCGAGGCGCTTGAAATCGGTGCGCTGCCGGTCAACTTGCTTGCCGGCGTACTCGCGGCAGGCGGCACGGAAGGCGCGCGCGTCGAGTTTCTGACCTGCCTTGCCGTGCTTCTTCTCGACCATCAGTTCGATCGGCAGGCCGTGGCAGTCCCAGCCGGGGACGTAGGGCGCGTCGAAGCCTGCGAGCGTGCGCGACTTGATGACGATGTCCTTGAGGATCTTGTTGACGGCGTGGCCGATATGAATATCGCCGTTCGCGTACGGCGGGCCGTCCGGCATCAGGTAGCGCGGCCGCCCTTCGGCGACTTTGCGAATCTGGCCGTACAAATCCTCGTCGTACCAGCGCTTGAGCATTTCGGGCTCGCGCTGCGCGAGGTTGGCCTTCATCGGGAAGTCCGTGCGGGGTAAGTTCAGGGTCGCCTTGTAATCGGTCACTGATCGTTCCTGTTCATCTTAGGCTGTCGCGAGAGGCGGGGGCGTAGCTTATTTCGGGGACGCCGTGAATACATCCATGTAGGCTCTGGGTTCGGCATCCTGCCTCACACAGCCCCGAAACAAGCTACGCCCCCGCCTCAGTCATGCTTGTGGCAAGTTTTGACGCCGCAACCACTTCTTCCCGTTATGCGCATCGGCGGCAATCTGCTGTCGCATCGTCTCGACGTCCGGAAATTTCACTTCGTCGCGCAGCCAGTGCAGAAATTCGACTTCGAGGTGGCGGCCGTACAGATCGCCGTCGAAGTCGTAGCAATACACTTCAAGCAGCCGGTCCTTGCCCTGCACCGTAGGCCGCGTCCCGACGCTGGCAACGCCGTAGCCGATCCCCGGCACACGCACAACGTAGACGCCGTTCACCGGACTCACGCGCCGCTTTAATGCCAGGTTGACGGTCGGGAAGCCCAGTTCCCGCCCCAGTTCTTCGCCATGGCGCACGCGCCCGCAAATCGAATAGTCCCGCCCAAGCAACCGACGCGCCAGATCAAAGTCATGCTCCGCAAGCGCCTCGCGCACCCGAGTCGAACTCACCCGCTCACCATCGACTTCGATGGTCGGCACGGCAGCGACTTCAAAACCACGCTGCGCGCCGGCGTTTTGAAGCGTAGCGAAGTCGCCAGCCCGGTCATGGCCGAACCGAAAGTCATCGCCGACGAGCACATACCGAGCGCCAAGGCCGTCGACCAGCAGGCGCTGAATAAACGCCTGCGGCTCAAGACCGGAAAACGCCCGATCAAACCGCACCACCAGCACCTGCTCAGCCCCGGCTGCCGAGAGCGCCGCGCATTTCTCGCGCAGGCTGCCAAGCCGAGCCGGCGCGGCGTCGCCGGCAAAAAACTCCTGCGGCGCCGGCTCGAAAATCATCACCGTAGGCTTGACGCCCAGTGCCGCCGTCCGCTCGCGCAACTGCGCCAGCATCGCCTGATGGCCCAGATGAAAGCCATCAAAATTGCCGATCGTAACGGCGCTGCCGCGATGGCGCGCCCGCAAATTATGCAGCCCGCGAATCAGCTCCATTGGAAGGGAGCGCCTTCAAAAGGGTGTGATTATACGGAAACGAGTGCGCCGTTGGGCACCCTCACCCCAACCCTCGGCAAGTGCTCCCGGCTTTGCCCTACCTCCTGCATCCATGCAGTCGTCTCCCGGAGGGAGAGGGAGTAAAAGGCGCCGGCCAGGAAGGCCGGCTCTTAATCTGCGATTTGAGCGCAGCCGAAGATCGGGCCGGAAACCGGCACCAATAAACCCGCCGCCGGAGGCGGCACAAAACCTAGCCCCGAACCCGAAGATGCCGAGGCCGCAAACCCACTAAGAGCAGCACGCCAAAATAAACAACAACAGCAACCCCGATCCAAACCCCCAAATGCCAGGCCCGCTCAAGCGCCGCCCAGCCGAGCCAATTCCCCAACGGCCCCACTCCGAACGCCAACACCACCGCCATAGCAGCATTAGCCACCCCAACCCGAACAATCAACAAAAACCATCCGGCCTCAGCCCGATAAGCCCCAACCCGCCGCAACCCCCAATACAACAACCCGGCATTAACAAACGCAGCCAAGGAAGTAGACAACGCCAACCCGGCATGCGGCGCAGCAAACCCGTAAACCGCCAGCGGCACCGTAATCCCGGCGTTAAACACGATGTTCGCCACCACCGCGACCACGCCCACCTTTACCGGCGTCCGAATATCCTGCCGCGCGTAATACCCCGGCGCGAGAATCTTCACCAGCGTAAAGCCGATCAGCCCCAGCGCATAAGCCATCAAACTCCACTGCGCCATCCGCACGTCGTGCGAACCGAATTCGCCATAGTGAAACAGCGTGGCCACCAGCGGCCCGGCCAGCATGAACAGCCCCACCGCCGCCGGCAGCACGATCACCAGCGCCAAGCGCAAGGCCCAATCCAGCGTCGCCGAAAACGCCGCCCCGGCCCGTTTGGCATGATGCGCCGACAGTCCGGGCAGAATCACTGTCGCCAGCGCAATTGCGAACACGCCCAGCGGAAACTCCATCAGCCGGTCGGAGTAATACAGCCAGCTCACGCTGCCGGCCGCCAGGAACGACGCGATCAGCGTGTCGGCCAGCATGTTGATCTGCGAGACGGACGAGCCGAACAGCGCCGGCAGCATCAACCGGAGCGTGCGGCGCACGGCCGGATGCTGACCCGCCAGCCGCGGCCGCGGCACCAGCCGCAACCGCCACAGGAACGGCACCTGGAAGGCCAGCTGCACCGCACCGGCGATCAGCACGCCCCAGGCCAGCGCGAGTGCCGGATCGGGCAGCGCCGGCGCAAGCCAGATCGCCGCGCTGATCAGCACGATATTCAAAATGACTGGCGTGAAGGCCGGCGCGCCGAAGCGGCCGTAGGTGTTGAGGATCCCGCCAGCGAGCGCGGTCAGCGAGATAAACAGCAGATACGGGAACGTCAGCCGGAGCATTGCTACCGACAGCGCGTACCGATTCGGCTCGTCGGTGAACCCCGGCGCGAAGACGTAAATCAGAATCGGCGCCGCGACGACGCCGATGACCGTCACCACCAGCACCGTCAGCCCCAGCGCGCCGGTGACGCGATTGACGAAATCGCGCACCTCAAGCTCGCCGCCGGACGCTTTCACCTCGCCAAGCACCGGCACGAATGCCTGCGAGAACGCGCCTTCCGCGAACAGGCGGCGCATGAAGTTGGGAATCTTGAAAGCGACGAAGAACGCGTCCATGACCACGCCGGCGCCGAAGGCCTGCGCGAACACCACGTCGCGCGCAAAGCCCAGCACCCGCGACAGCAGAGTCATGCCGCCGACTACGGAGGTCGATTTGAATAAAGAGCGCGTCATGGAGGCCGCCATGATAGCGGGCGCGCACAAAAAAAGCCCGGCCTGAGGCGGCCGGGCTCTGCTTCTTTCCGTCATACCAGCGAAGGCTGGTATCCAGTCTGAATCAGGTGCGGCCTACGGCCGCGGCCTTTGGACTGGGTTCCTGCCTACGCAGGAACGACGAAATCAGGCGACTTGCTGCTGCTTATGGCGTCCTTCAGCAAATTCCTCGATCATTTTCCGGTTAAACGCCGGAATATCGTCCGGCTTGCGGCTGGTCACGAGCCCGCCGTCGGTGACGACTTCCTCGTCCACCCAATTGGCGCCGGCGTTGGTCAGATCGCTCTTCAGCGTGGGCCACGACGTCATCGTCTTGCCCTTGATCGCGCCGGTCTCGACCAGCAGCCACGGCCCGTGGCAGATCGCGGCGACCGGCTTGGCATCCTGAAAGAACCGCTTGGCGAACTCGATCGCCTTCGGCTGCAAACGCAGGTTGTCGGGATTCATCTGCCCGCCGGGCAGCATCAGCGCGTCGTAGTCGGCCGCGTTGGCGGCATCGAGCGTGACATCAACCGCGAAGCTATCGCCCCATTCCGTGTGCTGCCAGCCCTTGACCTCCTTTTCCTCCGGCGACACGATATGCGCCACCGCGCCGGCCTCCTCGAGCGCTTTCTTCGGCTTCTCAAGCTCCGACTGCTCGAAACCGTTGGCGACGAGAATGGCGACCTTCTTGCCTTGAAGTTCGTTCATTGGCGTTCCTCCATGTCCGCGTGACAAAGGGGCACGTTACGCGTTCTCCCGGCGCGCTACGCGCGAAGCCGTCACAATTGACAACCGCGGCAAAAATCCGCATCATGCGCAGTCTTTCGAGTTTTCGGGCGCGCGCGTACGTGCCACTTCAGGAGTTCAAGACCTTGGCGAACAGCAATCAAGCCAGAAAGCGGGCACGGCAGGCGGAAATCCACCGGAATCACAACGCCAGCCTGCGTTCCGAGGTTCGCACCTACATCAAGAACACGGTGAAGGCGATTGCCGCCGGTAATGCCGAAGACGCCGCGAGCGCCTACAAGAAGGCCGTGCCGGTCATTGACAGCATGGTCAACAAGGGCATCATCCACAAGAACAAGGCCGCGCGCCACAAGAGCCGCCTGAACGCCCGCGTTCGCGCCATGCAGGGCTGAAGCCCCGCCGCAAGCTTAACGCTATAATAAGAAGCCGGTCCTTCAAGACCGGCTTTTTTTCGTTGCCAACATGTCATTCCCAGTCGTCCTGCAACATATCCGCACGCTGATCGACGAAGACTTTCGGGCCGTCGACGCGATGATCCACTCCGAGCTGAACTCGGAAGTGGCGCTGATCAACCAACTGGGACACTACATCGTCAACGGCGGTGGCAAGCGCCTGCGCCCGCTGCTAGTGCTGCTTACCGCACGACTGAGCGGCTACGAAGGCCGAGCCCACATCGACCTCGCGGCGATCATCGAATTCATCCACACCGCCACACTGCTGCACGACGACGTCGTCGACACCTCCCAACTCCGCCGCGGCCGCGAAACCGCCAACGAAATCTGGGGCAACGAAGCAGCCGTACTCGTCGGCGACTTCCTCTACTCGCGCACCTTCCAGATGATGGTGCGCGTCGGCGACATGCGCGTCATGGAAATCATGGCCGACACCACCAACATGATCGCCGAAGGCGAAGTCCTGCAACTGCTCAACACCCACGACCCGGCCACCACCGAAGAACGCCACCTCGAAGTCATCCGCCGCAAAACGGCCAAACTCTTCGAAGCCGCGGCCCAGGTCGGCGCCGTGCTTGCAGGCCAGCCCGTCGCCAACGAACAGGCCCTCGCCCGCTACGGCATGCACATCGGCATCGCCTTCCAGCTCATCGACGACGCGCTGGACTACGGCGGCGACACCGACGAACTGGGCAAAAACATCGGCAACGACCTCACTGAAGGCAAACCGACGCTGCCGCTGATCTACGCCATGCGCCACGGCTCTGCCGCGCAGGCGAAACTGGTGCGCGAAGCGATAGAAGATGGCCGCGCCGACAAGCTCGCCGATATCACGACAGCGATACACGAAACCGGCGCGCTGGATTACACGAAATCGAGAGCACAGGCTGAAGCGGACGCAGCGCTGGAAGCGCTGTCCAGATTCCCCGCCTCTACTTACCGCGATGCGCTGGAAAACCTCGCCCGCTTCGCCGTAGATCGCAGCAACTAGAGTCGGGATTCGGGAGGCGACAACGCTCGAGGCGGTGGTGGGGTGGCTTCTTTCAGGGCTGTGTGAGACAGGGATGTCGAACGCAGAGCCTACAGGGATGTATTTACGGCGTCCCTGAAAGGAGACGCCGCACCGCCGCCCTGCGACAACCCCAGGAATCCCCCTCCAACTCCCCCTTTCCCGCTTCGCGGGCAAAGGGGGAGTCAGAAATCAGGCTTCGCTCAAATCGACTACCGCCATCGCCTCCGTTGCCGTCAGGCACGTCAGCGCCTCCTCGGTCCGCACCATCTCCGGCGCCGTCCACTCCGGCAAATCCGTCATCATGAACCCGAGGCTGGCGTCGCGATGCAACGCCCCGTGCGACCAGCGCAGCCGGCCGATCGTCGCGCGCGAAATGTACTCCGTCTTCAGTCCCCCGAACATATAACCCGGCGTACACGAACAGATCACCGACGGCGGCGTATCCGTCAAATCGAAACTCTGCGCCAGCCGGTGCAACGCGTCCGGATAAAACGAGCGGCGCGTCAGCTCGAACCACCAGCGATCCGGAAACCACTGCGCCGCCGTATCGCCTGCACGCCGCCGCAACGCCGCCACGATCGCCGCATACCCGAGCGGATCACCGCTCACTGCACGATAGCGCCACAACCAGCCCTTGCTGCCACGGCGCCGTTCCACCGTCGCCTGGCCGCGGCCACTGTAAATCCGCCACGCGCTCTTGCCGTCGCGCACCACCGCCAGATCGACGCCCGGCGCCTGCGCCACTACCTCCGCCAGCGCCTTCTGCCGCGCCGCCGGCGAATACAACACGAAATTCGTCAGCAACCCGTACGGATTGAATACCACATCGCCATCCCCGGCCAGACGCCGGCACACCCTGAACCCGGCCGCGCGCACCGCGCGCCGCACGGCCGGCCAGCAGTTAACGAGAGGGGCACCGCCGGCGATGCCATGATCCGACAGCAGAATCGTATTGAACGGCATATCCGGGTGCTTCGCCTTGAACGCCTTGAGTTCGTTGTCCACCGCCGTCAGCACCTCCGCCAGCCCGTCCGGCCCGCTCAAATGCGCCAGTCCGTCCGTCGACACGATGTACATTGAAAAGATGGCCGAAGCCGAGTCGGCAAAGGCCTGCAGGCCGTGCTCCAACTCCCAGATGCTGTAGTGGCGGGGCAAACCGTAGGCAACCGCCGTGCGCACCAACCCATGCATTTTCCAGTCGAACGTCTCCTTCCACGACGCCGGCACCTCGACCAGGCTCAAACCGCCCTTCAACTTCTTGTCGCCGGCATCGAAATAACGCGTCTCGTAACCGAGCGGCTTCGTGCTCCCCAGCGGCTGCAGCAGGTTGGACCACGCCGTGTAGGAAATGGAGGGGAAGGTACTGTTGACCGCGGTGGGCCCCTGAAAGCCGGCGAAGCGCCCGTCTTCGCCTGCGACCTCGCGCGCCAGAGTATAGGGAATCGCGTCGATGCCGATGATCAGCGTTCTGGGCGGAGCACCGGGTTCGCGCCCGCCGGCACGCACCGGCGCCACGATGCCTGCGTCCTTGTATGCACGAACCGCCGTGCGCGCCCGCAACATCACAACACCCGGTCCAGAAATTGCAGCGTCTTGCGGCGCATGAAATTGCGGCCAAGCGGCGTCATCGCGAGAAACGCGCTCTTGTGTCCATAGTGCATCGTGTAGCGCTCCGGCTGTCCCATAGCCTGCCATAAGGCTGCACGCGAACGCGCCGGCATGCAAGTATCGTAGAGCGCGTCGAACAGCAAAATGCGCTCCGGCCGAAAGCAACCTTCGAAATGCGCCGGGTCGTTCGAGCAGGTGGCATTCTCGAGCACCCGGAAATATTCTTCCCAACTCAGCCCCAGCCGTTCCATCACCGCCGCCTTCGCCATGCCGGGCTTGCCGCCGCAGCTTGCGATGATCCCGGCAGGATGTGCGCCGCCGAGCACGACCACGCCAGCGCGCAGCCGCGGCTCGACGCCGAGCGTCAGCGCGGTCAGAAATGCGCCCATGCTGAAGCCGATCAGCGCAATGCGCTCGGCATCGATCTCCTCCCGGGTCAGCGCCCAGTCGACACAACGCTTCAGATCAATCACCGCGATGCGCATATGCTCGGCCATCTCATCCGCCTTGGCCGTGAGCGCTTCGTAGCTGTCCACCTCGGCCAGACCGAACCAGTCGAGCAGATAGTTCTCGCCCACAATCTGCAGCACATGACAGTCGCCGCCGTAATGACGCCTGATCGTGCGCACCATCGCTTCGGTCGGGTAGGTATAGCTGCCGAAAATCGGCAATACGATCAGCAGCGGTTTTTGGCCCGGCCGCTTGCCGTGCCAGTAATGGGCGTGCACAAGTCCACCAGGCTGGCGCGTCAGGCCGGCCGACGGGAAGCGCACGTAGCGGACAATGTGATCGCCGGTTTCGAGCTTGTTGAGGATACGGTTCCGATACTCGATCGGCGCCGGCGTGTAGTCGAAGAACCGGCTTTCCGCCGGCGGCGCATGCGGCGATGCCGACGCGGCGGCATTATTGAACGGGGTATGTGTATGCTTGACGAAGCCGCCGGTCGATAGCGCCGACATAGCGAGACTCAGCGTAGATTTGTCTCGGGCCATCGGGTCCTCCTTGCCTGCCCGGTTTCTTTTTCTTCGAGGCGACTCCGCGCCATCGGCGTCTTCATTATGCCGCCGCAGCGCGCTCGCGTCACGCCGCCTGCCGACTGTACTCCCGATTCTTCCAGCGCGAGCGGACGCCGCGCCAGTAGCGCCACGCGGATTGCCAGGTCATCGCCAGGTACAGCGTACCGATCAATGGCATGGCGAGCGCCCATAACGATGAGCGACCGTAAAATCGCAGCGTCGGTATGTACGACGCGGCCATGCCGACCCATGCCGCCACCGCCAGCCAGCGGCTCGCCGGCCAGAACAAGCCGGCGATCGGCATCCAGCAGGCGAGCGCCAGCGCCAAAGTACACAGCGCCAGCAGCGCACTGGAATAGCGCAACTGCGTGAAGGCAGTGCGCGCGACCATCTCGCCGATCGAACCCAGCGACGGATACTCGCGCCGGCTGACTACGGCCTTCGACAGTCCGATCCAGGTGCGGTAGCCGCGCGACTTGACCGCCCGCGCCAGCGCGCAGTCATCGATCACGGCGTCCCGGATCGCGCCAAAGCCACCCAGCTCGGTCAGCACGTTCGCCTCCACCAGCACGCAGCCACCGGCCGCGGCGGCGATCCAGCGGCGCGCCGAATTCGCGAGCGCGAACGGATACAGGAGCTTGAAGAAGTAAATGAACGCCGGCATCAACAGCCGCTCCCAGACGCTTTGCATGCGCAGCCGCGCCATCACCGATACGAACTGTCGACCGTCGGCGGCGGCTTTCTCCAGCAGTGCCGCCAGCGCGCCCGGTTGCAATTCGATATCGGCATCCAGCAGCAGCAGCCAGCGCGTCTTCGCCTCGCGGCGCCCCTGCTCCAGCGCCCACAGCTTGCCGGTCCAGCCGTTCGGCAACGCCGCGCCGGACAGTACCTGCGCGCCGCCCGCCGCGGCAACGGCCGCGGTGGCGTCACTCGACTGATCGTCGATAACGATGACATGTGGATCGCCCTGGCGCGACAGCGCCACGAGCGTGTGCGGCAGGACGTCCGCTTCGTCGCGGGCGGGAATCAGCACCGTCAGGCCGGACAGATCGATTGCCGGCGCAACGCCGGCATCCAACCGCTCGCGGGTGCTCCACGGCCGCCACGGCGCGAGCAGAATGCCCCACCAGATGGCGACCGAGATGCCGGCCAGGATCGCGGCGATCATTGCGATCGCCGCTACTTGCGGCCGATCTGATCTACTGAAACGCGAACTTCGCTGCCGGCTGCGACCGCGTCAGCGCGATTTCCGTAAAGAATCGGCAGCTCCGGCGCCATCGGTCCTTCCGTACGCGGCCCGCGCAGAGACGCCATGAGTGCCTTGATGGGATGCGCGAAGGTGTCGTCAACCGCCGTGCCTTCATACCCGCAATGCGCCATGCAGTTGTCGCACTTGGGATTCCGGCCGAAGCCGTACTTGTCCCAATCAGTCTCTTCCATCAGCTGCTTGAAAGTCGGCACGTAGCCTTCGTCGACCAGCAGGTAGCACGGCTTCTGCCAGCCGAAAATGTTGTAGCACGGCATCGACCAGGGCGTGCAATTGTACGACTGGTTGCCGGCGAGAAAATCGAGAAACAGGCCGGACTGGTTGAACGGCCACTTCACGCCGCGATCCTTGCCGTGTTTGAAAATGTCGCGGAACAATTCCTTGCTCTTGCTGCGCGGCAGAAACGCATCCTGTTTCGGGGCGTGCTGGTAGCTGTAGCCCGGCGAAATCATGATGCCTTCAATGCCGAGTTCAGTGACATAGTCGAAGAAGTCCGCGACGCGTTTCGGATCTTCGCCGTCGAACAGCGTGCAATTGATAGTGACGCGGAAGCCTTTTTCGAGTGCCGCGGCAATGGCCTCGGTCGCCTTGTCGAAAATACCTTCGCGATCGACCGACTGGTCGTGGCGCTCGCGATCCCCGTCCAGGTGCACCGAAAACGTCAGGTACGGCGACGGCTTGAACAGGTGCAGTTTCTGCTTGAGCAGAATCGCGTTGGTGCACAGGTAGACAAATTTCTTGCGGGCGGTGATGCCCTCGACGATCTCGACGATTTCCTTGTGAATCAGCGGTTCGCCGCCGGGAATCGACACCATCGGCGCACCGCATTCATCGACGGCCCGCAAGGCATCTTCAACGCTCATGCGCTGCTTGAGAATGTCGCTTTCGTAATCGATTTTGCCGCAGCCGGGGCAGGCCAGGTTGCACTGGAACAAAGGCTCCAGCATCAGCGTCAGCGGATACCGCTTCACGCCCTTCAGTTTTTGCGTCATGAGGTAGCGCGCGACGCGATATTGTTGGACGAGGGGTATGCCCATCACATCCTCCTTAATAACGTTTTTTGTTCCAGTGCCATTCCGTGGCTTGATCTGACTAGGTTAGGCGCCGCGCCCGGGGTAGTCAAACAGTCGTTGCGGGCATCCGGTCGCTGAACTCGCTCCGCAGGCGCTGCCATTCGAGCTTCAGCCAGGGGGTGAACTGATCCGGCGTGGCGGCGATTTCACGGTCGAGTTCGTCCGGCGCGATAAAGCGCGTGGCTTCAATCTCATTGCTGTTGGCACGCACTGCATCGGCCGCCGCCGTACCGGTATACACCCAGCACAACTCGTGCTCGGCGCCCAGCCCGCCGAAGTCGGCGTGGTATTCAAACTTGAACACGAAATCCAGCGGACAGGTGAAGCCGAGTTCCTGGTGCAAGCGGCGTTGCGTCGCCTCGTCCATCGTCTCGCCGCGGCGCGGATGACTGCAGCAACTGTTGGCCCAGTAGCCCGGCCACAGGCGTTTCTCGCGGCCGCGCTGCTGCAGCAGCAGTTCGCCGCGCTCGTTGAAAATGAACAGCGAAAATGCGCGATGCAACCGGCCGTCGCCGTCGTGGCAGGCGGCCTTGCTGTCGTGTCCGATTTCGCGGTCGTCGGAATCGACGAGAATCAATTCCTCCGACTCGAAAGACACGATTTTGTCGCGGACGACGCTATCCAATTTCAACCTCCATCGCCTGGTATCCGGCATTTTGTATGGCGCGAACCACGCGGCCGCGGTCTTCCGGGCACAGCGCGATCATCGAGCCGCCGCCCCCGCCGCCGGTCAGCTTGGCACCGACCGCGCCGTTGTCGCGCGCGACCTGGATCAGCTCTTCGATTTCCCAACTCGACACCTGCAGCGCGTTCAACTGGCCCTGGCAGATGTTCATCAGCTCGCCGAGTTGCGTCAGGTCTCGTGCTTCCAGCGCCTTGACGCCCTGCAGCGTCAGCGCGTCGATCTCGTCGAAGATACGGTCGTACAGCGGCTGGTTGCGTTCCCAGGCCTGGCGCACGCGCGCGACCATTTTGGCCGTCAGGCTCTCGACGCCGGAGAGGCCGATTACCAGCGGCAGCGGCTCGGCGAGTTGCAGGTGCTGAACGAGCGGCGGCTCGCCGCGCCGGTACAGCAAGGTCCGGCCATACGTGGCGACCGTGTTGTCGATGCCGGACGGCGTACCGTGCGCGACCTTCTCGCACTCGTAGGAGAGCTGGCAGATCTCGTCGTCCGACAGGTTCAGCTTACAGTGCCGGTCAAGCGCGCGGATCACGGCGACGGCCAGCGCCGCCGAGCCGCCGAGGCCCATCGCCCGCGGCACGTTCGGGTACACCTGGATGCGCATCGCGCGATCGGCGATATCGAATTTCTGCAGAATCAGGCTGAGCGACTGCAGGAACGAGCCCGGATGTTCGTTACCCGGGTTCAGGCGTTGTTCGATACCCCAGCGCGGAATCATAAACGTCGTGCCCTGCTCCGAATCTTCGACCCGCGCGCGTATCGCCAGCGGCACCGGCGCGGCGATCGCATGGCGGCCGTACACGACCGCGTGCTCGCCGAGCAGAATCGCCTTGCCGTGGCCGGCGGCGTATTCCTCTTCGCTGACCTGCTTGCGCTTCTTCGCGGCCGGCTTCGGCTGCGACTGCTCGCGCACTTCGGCAACCAGTTCCTGCGCCTTCCAGATCTTGATTTCGCCGCACTCCAGCAGCCGATCCACGACCGTGTCGAAAATATCGGCCGACGCGCCCGCCGCCATCGCCACGCTGCGCGCATGCAGCGTCATGTGGCCTTCCTGAATGCCGCTCGTCACCAGCGCACGCAGCGCTGAGAAATTCTGCGCCAGGCCCACCGCCCCCATGATTTCTGCCAGCTCTCGCGCCGACTGCGCGCCAAGCAGGCGATGATTGACCGCCACGGTCGGATTCGACTGCAGCGGCCCGCCGACCGTGCCGACCTTCATCGGGATTTCGATGCTGCCGACCAGGTCGCCGTTTTCGTTCTTGTACCAGCGCGTCAGCGACGTGTACGACTTGCCGCGCGCGGCGTACGCGTGCGCCGCCGCTTCAAGCGCGCGCCAATCGTTGCCGGTCGCGAGCGCCACCGCATCCACGCCGTTCATCACGCCCTTGTTGTGCGTCGCGGCGCGATACGGATCGACGATTGCCAGATCGTTCGCCAGGATAATGCCGTCGCGCACCTCCTCGCCGTCGTAGCCCTTGCCGGCCAGCAGCTTCGTCGGCACCACCGCCTTGGCCCAGACCAGCGCGCGGTCGGTCAGGTTCGACAGAATGCGCAGAAACACCTTGCCGCCGGTAATCGCCTCGACCAACGGGGCGACACCCTCGCACATCGTGTTGACGAGGTTCGCGCCCATCGCGTCGCAGGTATTGACCAGCAGATGCACGACCACCATGTCGCGGCTGCCGTCCGACGACGGGTGAATCATCACCTCGACGTCCTGTGCGCCGCCGCCGCGGGCGACCATCTTCGGATGCAGGCTGTTGGCGAGGTTGATCAGTTCCTCTTTGCGCTGCAGCAGCGCCGCCTGCGCCTTGGTGGAATGGGCGACGTCGACGACCTGGATCTGGCCGATCAGAATCGGATCGGTGCTTTCGGTACTGAACCCGCCAGCATTGCGCATCAGCTTGGCGGCCGAACTCAGCGCCGCGACGATCGACGGCTCCTCGACCACCAGCGGCACAACATAATCCTTGCCGTTGATCAGGAAATTAAGCCCCAGGCCGACCGGCAGCCCCATCACGCCGATGACGTTTTCGATCATCTTGTCGGCGCGCTGAATGTTCAGCGTGTGCTCGCCGCTGACCAGCGCCTGGTAGTCTTCCTTCGACAGCAGTCCGCGCTCACGCACCAGCCGCACCCGCTCGGGCACCGACAGCTTGTAGAAACCGGGCATGCGTGATTGGTCCATCGTGGGTTCTCCTTTTAATCGGCGCGCAGGCCGCGTGAGTCCTGCATCAGGTCGAGCGCCTGAAATCCCGCCTCGGCAAGCTGCCGACGGAAAAAGGCCAGCCGATCGGGATCGGTTGCGAACGCGATGCCGATATCGCCGCCGCCGGCACCGCAGGTTTTATAAGTTACACCGCAGTCGGCGGCTATGCTGCTTATTTTAACGTGTTCCGGCGTGATTATCCCGGCGCCGCTGGCGCGGCCGAGTTCGGCCAGTCCGGCGGCATAAGCCTGCGCCGTGTCCATAAAGGCGGCAGCGTCATCATCGCGCGCCGCGGACGCGCCCGCAGCGGCGCAGGAAGTGAGGTGCTCCATCAATGCCGCGTAGTCCACCGGCGCCCGCTCGCGCCAGCCGGCCACGCGCCCGAGGAAGGCACCGGTCGATGCCGATTGCCCCGACCAGACGCAGGCGACTTCGAGGCCGGCCGGCAGGCGCAACGACTCGATCCGCGGCCGGCCTTCATCGAGCCGGTACTCGATGACGCCGCCGTGCAGGCTGGCGGCAATGTCGAGGCCGCTACCACGTCCGTCCTGCACCTGGCGATGGATGTTGATCAGCGACTCTGCTTGTGGAACAGGGGTGCGTGACAGGACTCGAACCGCGCCCGCCAGCGCCACCGTCAGCGCGGCGCTTGAACCCAGGCCCAGCTTGCTGCCGCCGGGGCCGGTGAAGAAGGCATCGGTATCCAGCGAGGCGCGAAACGGCGGCAGCGGCGCCTCGGTGGCCTGCGCCGCAATCACGGCGCCGGCGAGCTGCAGTTTCTCTGCATCAGCGGCATCGAGATCAGGCCAGTTGATGCGGTCGTTGGCGAGCCGGCCGCGCGCATTACGAATATCCAGGCTCGGCGCGTCGATCACGTAGTCGCCGTCAGGATTGTCAGTCAGCGTCACCCGCGCGCGGCGGTTTACCGCCATCACCAGCGCGGGCGCGCCCTCAAGTACCGCGTACTCGCCCAGTAGAACCAGCTTGCCCGGAGCTGACGTGAGAATATTTTGATCGCCCCTCACCCTAGCCCTCTCCCCCTGCGGGGAAGAGGGAATCGGGAGGCTCGATCGTGCGCGCGCCCTTGCCCAGGGCGCTGGTCATCACGTCTTCGACACCCGGCACGTCGGCCAGCGCGGTGGCCACGCGCTCTGCATCGCCGGGCAGGCAGATGGCCTTCACCTGCGGCCCGGCGTCGACGGTAAAAAAAACGCCCAGGCCGTCCTGCTCGCGCAATGCGCGCACCCGATGGACGCACTCGACGGTTGCGCCGGTCCAGTACAGCAGTCCCGGCCGTGCCGCCAGCGCGAGGCCATGCATTTTCAGGCAGCTGTATTCGCTCAAAGCCGCCAGCGCCTCGAAATCCCGCGCCAGCACCGTTTGGCGTGCGGCGGCGAGATCATCCGGCGCGGTGGCCACCCACTCACGGTAAAACGGCGACGTACGCCGCGTCTGCTCCATACCGTCAGTCGAGCCGATGCTCTTGGCGCGCCGCGACGTCACCGCCACCACCACCGTCAGCGGCCAGTCGGCCGCGGACAGAATTGGCTGCGCATACGCGTCCTCGCCGTCGTCGCGTTCGCCGATGGCCATTTCCACGAAGCCGCCGAAAATTGAACGCGCCGCCGACCCGGAACCGCGCCGCGCCAGAATCGACAACTCGCGCTCGTCGAGTTGCAGATCGAGTGCCGCGGCGGCCGCGCGCACCAGCGCCGCAAAGCCGGATGCCGACGAGGCCAGGCCCGCGCCGGTCGGGAAGTTGTTTCGGCTGTCGATATGCGCGCGCCAGTCGACGCCGGCGCGGGCGCGCAAGAGGTCGAGGCAGGCGGAGACGCGCGCGGTCTCGGCCGGATTTTCCGCGTCGTTCAGGCGGAGTTCATCGCGCTCGTACGCCTCGTCGAATTCGACGCGGGTGCGGGTCCAGAGGGAATCCAGCGTTATCGATAAGGAACCTACCGCCGGTAGATTCAAGTCAATGTCGCGCTTGCCCCAGTACTTGATCAGCGCGATGTTGGGTTGCGCTTGCGCGGCGGCTATCAATGAGCTTGATGTTCGTTTATCCACAACGCCTCGTGGTATTGCCTGATTCAATGTAGGCCGGGATAAGCGAAGCGTTCCCGGCAACCCCAAGATGCCGGCAACGCCCTGCGGGCTTATGCCGGCCTACATCTAGTGGCTTTAAAAGTATCCATTCCCTCGAAACCATTGCACGGCATCCGCAAAGGCTTCGTTTACCGGCCGCGGCTGATACCCCAGTTCCCGATCGGCTCGGGCATGCGAGAAGAACATTTTCTTTTTTGCCAGCTTGGCGCCCGCGACCGTCAGCGATGGGGCGCGACCGGAAATTTGCGCGAAGCCTTCGGCCAGATAGGCCACCGGCATGACGACATTGTGCGGCAATCGCAGGCTTGGCGGTTTGCGCTGCGCGACCTCGCTCACGGCGGCCAGTATCTCCTGCAGCGTCATATTTTCGCCGCCCAGAATATAGCGGCGGCCGCGCGTACCGTGCTCGTAGGCTTTCAAATGCCCGTCGGCCACATCATCCACATGGACGACGTTGAGGCCGGTATCGACATACGCCGGCATCCGCCCGCGCGCCGCATCGAGAATCAACCGCCCGGTGGGCGTCGGTTTGATATCACGCGGCCCGACCGGGGCCGACGGATTGACGGTAACCACGTTCAGCCCTTCCTTCTCCGCGAGCTTGCGCACCTTTTGCTCGGCGAGAAACTTGGATCGCTTGTAGTGCCCGATCATGTCCGCCGCGGCGACCGGCGTGTCTTCGTCAGCCGGCGAGCCATCCGCATGCAGGCCCAGCGTTGCAACGCTGCTCGTGTAGACGATGCGGCCGACGCCGGCGCGGGCGGCCGCGAGGATGGCGTTACGGCTGCCGCGCAGATTGCTCGCGTAGATTTCGTGCGGGCGGCGCGCCCACAGCCGGTAGTCGGCGGCCACATGAAACAGGCCGTCGCATCCTTTGAGCGCGCGTTCCAGCGAGTCCGGCGCGCGCAAGTCGCCGACCATCAGCTCGACGTCGAGCCCGCGCAGATTGTCCAGCCGGCTCGACTCGCGCACGAGCGCGCGCACGTTATAGCCGGCGTCAAGCAGCCGCCGCGCAACCGCGGACCCCACGAACCCGGTCGCGCCTGTCACCAATACTGTTTCCGTCATGGGGCGCCAGTATAACCGGCTATAGCAGGTAGTGCTGCCGCCGCCAGTTGCAGCGCAGCCAGGGCCGCGGCGAAATCCCCGCGCAGCGCCGCGGCCGCTCGCCAGGTCGGCAAACCGCCGCGAATCATGCCGGGCAGACCCCGCGGCCGGAATCGTCCCTCGGCGTCGATCAGGCCCAACAGCGCCGTCGGCAAAGCGCGATCGGCCGGATCGCAAACCGCCTTGATGGCGAGAAACGGGATGCCGGCGCGCGCCGCCGCTGCCGCCACCGCGCCGCACTCCATATCGACAGCCGCCATCGCCTGCTCCGCCAGCGCCCGCTTCTCGTCGACCGACGCCACCGGCAGCCGGCTCGACCAGAGGGTGCCCGACGTCACCGGCGCGCCCGCGGCCAGTTCGCGGGTAGCGCAGGCCAGCCAGCCGGGATCGGCCACGGCCGTCTCCCCGCTCCCGGTCGCGATTTTATCGGGGATCATGATGTCGCCGGGCCGGAGCGTCGGCGACAGGCCACCGGCGGTCCCCCAACTCAGAAGGGCCCGGGCGCCGCGGGCGATCAGCCGGTCGGCGGCCGCCGCAGCGCGCGCTGGACCCATGCCGGAGATGGTGACGGAGGCGCCGGCAGCCGTGAAATTATCGCCAGCGTGGCCGCGCGCGGCGCCAAGGCTTCTCGCCTCGGCGGGTAACGCCACGATTATGCCGAGGTGGTTTGGAATCGTAATGACCCGGTTGCGCGACCTGCTCCCTCTTGCCCCTTCTCCTCCAGGGAGAAGGCTGGGATGAGGGAGAGTCGATTTATCCCCTCACCCTGCCCTCTCCCTGAGGGAGAGGGTAAGAATATCTCGCAATCTCGTTCCGGTACCGCGCCAGCGCCAGGTACGGAAAATAGTGGCTGTAGCCGTGGTATTTCAGGTAGAACACGCGCGGGAAGCCCGGCGCGTTGAAGCCCGGATCGACCCACCCGCCGTCGCGCTGGGTGCGCAGCAGATAGGCTACCCCGTGCTTCACCGCGTCGCTATCGGCCTCACCGGCCGCCATCAATCCCATCAGCGCCCAGGCGGTCTGCGCGGCACTGCCGCGGGTGCCCCGGCCGGCCTGGTCGGGCTCGAAATAGGTGTCGTTGGTTTCACCCCAGCTGCCGTCGTCGCGCTGGCAGCGTTTCAGCCAGTCCACCGCACGGCGGATGCCCGCCGCCGCCGGATCGACGCCCGCCGCCTCCAGCGCGATCAGCACCGACCAGGTGCCGTAAATATAGTTGGTGCCCCAGCGGCCGAACCACGCGCCGCTGCTGGTCTGGTTGCGGAACAGGTAGTTCAGTACGCGCTCGCGCGCCGCCTTGTCGACCGGCCGGTCGAGCTTCGCGAGCAGTGTCAGCACCCGGCCGGTGACATCTTCCGTCGGCGGGTCAAGCAACGCACCATGATCCGCGAACGGAATTTCGTTCAGGTAGTAATTGTCGTTGTCCGCATCGAACGCCGCGAAACCGCCGTTGCGCGACTGCATACCGACCAGCCAGTCGGCGGCGCGACGGATCGACTCGGCATAAAGGTCGCGATCGGCAGCCTGGTGCATCGCCCACGCAACCACGGCGGTATCGTCGAGATCGGGATAGGCATCGTTGCGGAACTGGAACGCCCAGCCGCCGCCCGGCAAGTGCGGGTGCGTTTCGCGCCAGTCGCCGTATTCTTCGAGCAGCTGCCTGTCCTGCAGCCAGTCAAGCGCCTGCGTCAGCGCCGGCAACGGCTTGCCCTGCATGTCCTCCTGCAATGCCACCGCTGTCCAGCCGGTATCCCAGACCGGCGACACGCACGGCTGGCAGTACGCTTCATCTTCGCGAATGACCAGCAGGTCGCGGATTGCCTGCCGCGTCTCCTGCTGCGACGGATGATCCGGCCCATACCCCAGCAGCAACAGCGCCTCGTAGGCATTGACGATCGCCGGGAAAATCGCGCCCAGGCCGCCGACGCCGTTCAGGCGCGGCACGATCCATTCCTCGGCGCGCTTGAGCGCGCGGCGGCGCAGGAATAGCGGGATCAGCGGCTCGAACGAGCGGCCGATCTTGTCGAGCACCAGGAACACCCGACCCAGCATCGAGCGCACCGGGAAGTAATGCTTTTCCTGTTCCGGCGGCGTCGTGAACAGCTCGCGGACATGAACGTCGTCCGGATTCACCGCCTGTGCCTTCAGGCTGCACAGCACCGCGAGCGGCGTCATGACGGTGCGCGACCAGTACGACACCTTGAGCAGATGAAACGGGAACCAGCGCGGCAGCAGCATGAACTCGATCGGAATGAACGGCACCGCGCGCCACGGCACGTCGCCGAACATGGCCAGCGCGATGCGAGTGAAGACGTTCGACTTCGCCGCCCCGCCCCGCGCCAGAATTGCCTCGCGCGCCCGCTTCATGTGCGGGGCGTCGACGTCGTCGCCGACCATCTTCAGCGCAAAGTAGGCTTTGACGCTGCAACTGATATCAAGGTCGCCGCCGCTGTAGAGCGGCCAGCCGCCGTCGCTGCCCTGGCAGCGGCGCAGATACACGGCAAGCTTCGTTTCCAGTTCCGGTTCGCGCTCACCCAGGTAGCGCAGCATCAAAATATATTCGGCCGGAATGGTGCAGTCGGCTTCCAGTTCATAGCACCAATAGCCGCTCGGATCCTGCCGCGCGAGTATCGCCTCGCGCGCCGCCGCGACCGCGGCGCTGACTCTGGCTGCCGATACGGCGGCCGAAACTTGTTGTTGTATGGCAGCTTCTTCGCCGCCTTGTGCTGTGTCGTACATAGTCCCTGTTGTTGACACTACTATTGATTGACAGATTGCGCTGCGCGTGCCGGTGCGATCGGCGCGACGTACGGTTCTCCATGCAGCACGGCCGGCGACCAGTCGGCGGCGATCGGCTGCAACGGCAGGTCGCGCGCCAGACGCGCGAACCAGCGACGCAACACGCGGTCGTAAGTCGGAAATACGCGGGTGAAGATCACGGTGTTCTTGACCGCCCGCCGCGAAATCTTGACCTCGTTGCCGGACTTGAAGTCGGGACAGTCGTAGATCGATTGCAGCGTGCGCACCGCAAGCCCCAGCGCGATCAGGCAGAACCGGCGAATGCCGACTTCTTCCTCGGGAATCAGCAGCGTGTATTCGAAGGCGTTGCGCAAATGGCTGTGCGCAACGCTGATCAGGCTTGCATACGCATTGCCGAACCCGGGCTGGTAGCAGTCCCGGCATACCTCGCCCAGTTCCACGCCGGCCCGCTTGAACACGTCTCGCGGCAGCCAGCAGACGCCGCGGTCCCTGTCTTCCCAGAAGTCCTTCAGGATGTTGGTCATCTGCAGGCCCTGGCCGAACGAGACGCCCAGGCTCGCCATTGCATCGCGGTGGGCGGCAATATCAGGCGAATAATCGCAGAACAGTTCGGTGAGTGTTTCGCCGACGACGCCGGCCACGTAGTAACAATACTGATCCAGCGAGCGCAGATCGCTCAGGCCGTCCACACTGGCGCGGCGCTCGTAGCGCGGCATGCCTTCGCACATGATCGTCAGGCAGCGGGTGAGCGCGTTACGCTGGTTGTCGTTGAACGTGCGCGTCACGCGGATCACCGCGGCGGTGTTGCCGACCAGGTCCTTCTCAGCATCGAGCGCATCGCGTGTCAGCAGCGGTGTCAGTTCGCGCGCAAAGGTATCGGCGTCGGCTTTCCCACCGACCACCTGCACGAGCAGATCGTGAAAATGCTGCTTCTGCTCGGCCGTCAGCGCCGACTCGTCTTCGATCGTATCCGCAATCCGGCACAACAGGTAGGCGTTCGTGACGACCCGCCGCAGCGGCTCCGGCAACTGCGGAATCGTCAGTGCGAACGTCCGCGACACGCCCAGCAGAATTTTGTTCTGGTAATCTTCCGGGTCGTGTTCAGAGCCGGCAACGTCGGCAACTTTGTTCATGGCGTTGGCTCCATCGTTATTCTGACTGCGTCGCAGATAGCTGTTTGGAGCTAAAAACGACCGTCCATGGTTGTCTGAACTATGCCAGGTGCCTCCTGCACCGGGACAGCTGCGCAAAATACGCCCATAGCTCGCTCAAATATAGCAAAATCCGGTCATTTATTGCGAATTCCCGATATCGGGAATTCGCTGGACAACGGACTCCCCTGCCGCTAGGCTTTCGCGCCCATGTCACCCTTCAAAGATCGCGCCGCCGCCTACGTCGCCCGCGTCGAGAAAGCGCTGGATGCGCGGCTGCCGGCAGCGGAAAAAAACCCGGTGACGCTCCACCAGGCGATGCGCTATTCCGTCCTTGATGGCGGCAAGCGCGTCCGCCCGCTGCTGTGCTACGCCGCCGGCGAGGCGCTGGGGCTCGAGCCCGATGCGCTCGACGATGCCGCCTGCGCCATCGAACTGATCCACGCCTTCTCGCTGGTCCATGACGACCTGCCGGCGATGGATGACGACGCCCTGCGACGCGGCAAGCCTGCCACGCATAAAGCCTTCGGCACCGCCACCGCCATCCTCGCCGGCGACGCGCTGCAAACGCTCGCCTTCACAGTGCTTGCGCGCCGCGGCAACGCCCGCATGCTGCAGACGCTGGCCGAAGCCACCGGCTCCGAAGGCATGACCGGCGGGCAGGCGATGGATCTCGCCGCCGAAGGCAAACAGATCTCGCTGACCGAACTCGAAGAGCTGCACCGTCACAAGACCGGCTGTCTGATTCGGGCTGCGATTCGGATGGCTTGCGATGCCGTACCTGAATGTGACAAGGCGGCCCGCGACCGCCTCGACCGTTTTGCAGGCAATATCGGCCTGGCCTTTCAGATTCGCGACGACGTGCTGGACGTTGAAGGCGATACCGCCGTCATCGGCAAAACTCAGGGCGCCGACATCGCACATGGCAAATCGACTTATCCGGCGTTAATGGGGCTGGACGCTGCCAAGCAGCATGCGGATGAGCTGTACGCGGACGCGCTTGCGGCGCTGGAGCCTTTCGGGGAACACGGCCAAGGGTTGCGGTGGATGGCGGGTTACATTGTTCAGCGGGATAAATAGATCGAACGTAGGCCGGCATAAGCCCGCAGGGCGTTGCCGGCATCTTGATTGCCGGGAACGCTTCGCTTATCCGGCCTACATCGAACTAGCCACTGGCCACTAGCCACTAGCGACTAAACAATCTCCCGCCACCCCAGCCCGTCTTCCTGATCCGCCACCTGGATCCACTCCACCTCGCACCCGGCCGCGTCGGCAAGCGCGGCTCGCGCCTGCGCCGGCGTGTTGTTGTGCTCGCTCAAATGCGCCGCCACAATGTGTTGAAGGCGCGACACCTCCAGCCCGCCCAGCAGCGCCGCCGCCTGCATATTGCTGAGGTGCCCCAGCAAGCCGCCGACACGCTGCTTCAGTCGCGGCGGATACGGTCCGCCGATCAGCATCGCCTCGTCGTGGTTGCACTCGAGAATCAGCGCGTCGCAGACGGCCAGTGAACGGGTGATATGCGCCGTGATGTGCCCGGCGTCGGTCAGCACGCCCAGCCGATGACGGCCATCGCTGAAGACGAACTGCGTCGGCTCGCGCGCATCGTGCGGCACCGCCACCGGCATGATCTCGAGGCCGTCGATCGCGAAACCGTCGTGCGCGCTGAAAGACTCGGCGCCGTCCAGTTTATGGCGTGCACAGGCCGACAGCGTGCCGGCGGTCGCGCGCACCGGAATGTTGTGGCGCGCGGCCAGCCGCGCCACGCCGCGGACATGGTCGGCGTGTTCGTGCGTAATCAGGATGGCATCTATATCGTCCGGGCTGCGCTTGAGCCGCGCCAGCCGGCGCTCCGTTTCACTGAGCGAAAAACCGCAGTCGATCAGCAGACAGGTCCCGGCCGCCTCCACCAGCGTGCCGTTGCCGCGACTGCCGCTGCCTAACGACGCAAACCTCACGATTGGGTGGGTTTGGTGGGCGTCGGCACCGCATACGGAAACGGCGTCACATTGCCGCCTTCCGCATCCGACACCTTGGCGACCCCCTCCTTCGCCACTTCGTCGACACGCACGATCGAGTGCAGCGGAATGTAGGTCCGCTCCACACCTTCGAACTCCGTCTTCAGGCGCTCTTCGCCCGGGTCCACGACCACCGACGAGCGCTCGCCGAAGACCAGTTGTTCCACCTCGACGAAGCCGAACAGCGCACCCTGGCCAACGCTGCGGGCATAGATTTCATAAACCTTGCCCTGGTTCAAAAAAATCACCTTGTAGATGTGCTTCACTGCCATCGGAAGTTGTTCAAGACGAAAAGGTTAAGAGGCGGCGCAGCATACCACAGGCGCGCCGAATTTCGCTCATAAAAACATAGGGTTGTTCCGGTCCTCTTAGCGGGATGGCCCGGATTTGGAAGAGGTAGCGCATGAATTATTCTGTTTTCGTCATAAGTGAAATCGTGGGCGTTCTGACAAATCGGGCAACTACCCGGGAAGCGAATTCCCCACTTCGCGAAGACCCTAAAACAACAACCAACGGTCTGATACCCGGTGGGCTGGCCCCAGTCCTGCCGAGGGTTCTACCGAATATCCCGGGCGCACGCATTGGCCTAGCCTGAAGGTCCAGCGGCACGTGCCGAATAAAAGCCCGCGACGGGACCGAGAGGGTGGCGCGTGGCCCAGTTATACAGAACGGAGGCTCGAAAAAAATGACCTGGTATAAAGTTAAACTGGACCGGCAGGAACTAGCCCGTTACCCGAGCCAGAACCTGATTCGGCGGCTGCGGGCACTGATGCGAGCCACCGGCCTGGCCGGTGCCCGGGTGTTCGCGACGCGTCAGCGTACAGGCGAAGTGTGCCTGTACATATCGCCGCGGGCGGTTCACCGCAAACCCGCGGCCGGCGGCCAGCCGAAAAGCGCCGAGCTGTGCCTGTTTCCGGGCAAGCGGCAGCGGCGGGTATCGTCGTCCGGTTTTCTCCATACCGCACCTTCCATCACCACGAGGGAACGCCGGTAAATGCAAGCACCGCGTAATGTGGGAGCCGCCAGCGTCAAGGCGGCACGTTCAACCCTGCCGGTATCCGGCAGCCCGTTGCCGACGCGCTACACCAACGCCGCCCACGCCATTTCCGTCACGCCTGGCTTCACGCCACAACTGAAAACGCTCGCGCTGGCGCGCGAGGCGCTCGACGCTGCCTGGACCGGTGCGATGTGGCTGGACGCCGACGACAACATCCATCGCCAGATCGTCGGCGCCACGTCGCCGCAGACGGCTTTCGAGAATGCCTTGTTCACGCACACCTGCCGCGAAGACGATGCGACGGTCATCATCGACGCGCACCAGGATCCCCACCTGCGCGAAAGCCGGCTGGTGCGTGAATTCGGCATGCGCTTCTTCGCCACCTGGCCGATCCAGCGCCAGGGCGAGGAGAAGATGGGCGTATTCTACGCTTGCGCGCCCGAAGCCCGTTACACTGAAGAAGAGTACGTTCCGCTGCTGGCGCACGTCGCCTCCTGCCTGGCCGTGGAACTGCGCAGCATGACGCTGGAAAAGCGCAACCGGGCACTGTCGCGTCAGCTTGCCGAAGCCGAGCGCCGCGCGCTGGTCGACCCGCTGACGTCGGTGTGGAATCATTCCGGCATCGTGGACCTGCTGCACCGCCGCCTCGAACAGGCCGAGCGAGAAAACGACAGCCTGACGCTGCTGTTCATCGATATCGATCAGTTCAAGCAGATCAACGATACCCGCGGCCACCAGGCCGGCAACCAGGTACTGCAGACGGTGTGCCGGCGCATCGAAAGCGCCTTGCGGCCGTACGACGAAGTAGGCCGTTACGGCGGCGACGAACTCGTCGCTGTCGTTACCGGCCGCTCGGAACCGATGCTGCAGGAACTGGCCGAGCGGGTGCGCGCCGCGGTTGCCGACATGCCCATAGAAACGCAGGCCGGCGACATCAACGCGACCATCAGCATCGGCATTGCGTCAACGGGTATCGAAAGCCTGGGCACGCTGGAAGACTTGATGTTGCGCGCGGATGCCGCGCTGTATCAGGCGAAACGCCTGGGCCGCAACCGGGTGCATTTGTCGCGGCCGCATTAGCCGCCCGGCGGGCGGCGGTCAGCGGCTATAACCACTCACCACTGACCTCTAACCACTTACCCCTTCTATACCCAACTTTCCGTACTATCCTCGCTTTCGCGAACTTCGCCGCGTTCGATCGGCAGTACCACATGAAACCGCACCCCGTGCGGCGCCACGCGCTCGGCCTGAATCCGGCCGCCAAACCCTTCGATAATGGACCGGCCGATCGCCAACCCCATGCCGATGCTCCCCTCTCGGGTTGAGAAGAACGGCTCGAACACGTAATTCATGACTTCCTCGGGAATGCCATGTCCCCGATCCGCGATGCTCACCTGGATGCGCGCGTCGTCCAGCCGCCGCGTTTGCAGGCTGATCAGCCGATCGTTGCCCTCGGTCTCTTCCATGGCCTCGATCGCATTCATCAACAAACCGATGAACACCTGTTCCATTTGCGTCGGGTCAATGTACACGGCGGGCAATTCCCGATCGAAATCGGTCTCGATGATCACGCTGGCCGTCCGCGCCGCCGGCATCACCAGCGCAATCGCGCTCTCCAGCGGCTGATGGATGTTCAGCAACTTGGGCTGCGGCTGCTGCCGGCGCGAGTAATTGCGCATGTGACGGATGTAGTCGGCCGCGCGGCGGGCCTGCTCGTCGATTCGCTCGTAAACCTTCGACAGGCGCTCTGAGTCCTGGTCGCCGGCCTGCAGCAGGCGCTTGCCCGCGGCAATGTAATTCAGAATGGCAGTAAGCGGCTGGTTCAACTGGTGGGCGATGCTGCCGGCCATCTCGCCGATCACCGCCAGCCGCGTCACTTGCGCCAGGCCGCGCTGCTGCCGAAGCGTGCGGAATTCCAGTTGCTGGCGCTCGACGATGTAGCCGAGCTCGCTGCCGATCTGGTCGATCAGCGGCAGCACCGGCTTGCGCCGGCCGCTCGGCGGGCAGAAGAACTCGACTGCCGCCACCGTGCGCGAGCCGACCCGCACCGGCATCATCAGCGCCAGAACCGGCTCGAAGTCATGTGCCGCCCTACCGCGCCGCGCAAGGCCCGGCAGCCCGTCAATCTCCATCCACGCCGGCGCTTCCGGCACCGAGACGACGCCCATCAGGCCCTCGCCCGGCCGGAGCGGCTTGGCCCGCCACGCAGCGATGAGGTCGCGATGATCCCGCTGCGCGGCGCGCGACCAGATGTCGAGGCTGCCAAACCGGTTGTCATGCACCGGCGGCACCGCGTAGGCGTGCCCGATCGGCCAGCCGAGATACTGGCACACAGCATCGATCACTTCCTGGAAAGCGACGCTGACCGAGCGGGCGCTGTTGACCGTCGCCGACACCCGCTGCAGCAGTTCCAGCGTGCGCACCCGTTCGCGAACCCGGTTTTCCAGCGAGGCATTGAGCTGCTGCTGGCGCGTCACGTCGATGAACGCAACCAGAACCCCGTCGAGCAATGCTTCGGCGCCATAGGGCATCACGCGCCGCAGATACCAGCAGCCGTTATCGCCCTGCAGCTCCTTTTCGTGCGGGGCGCCGTCCGCGACCGCCGCGGCGATGTCCTCCTCGAGGCCGTCAGCCGGCAGCGCCTGCCGGATCTCTGCGAGCGGCTGGCCCAAAGCGGCATCGTCGAGCCCGAAAACGCGGCCCGCTCCGGCCGTAACCCGGCGGACCCGATTTTCGGAATCGAGGAAGATAGCGGTGGCTGAAAGGCCGGTCGACAGGTTGTCGAAGTCGTTCTGAAGCGCCTCCAGCTGCTGCTGCAGGCCGGCAGGGGTCGGCGGGACCTTCACTGGCCGATCATGATCGTCGGAAAGCGGCATTAGCGGGTCTAGGTATGGCGAATTGACATGATATATTGAATTTCTTTAAAAAATAGTAGGATTGATCATTGCATGATTGGGCAGAAACCATAACAATGCAAACAGCACCACCAAAAATAACGGTCGCCGTGCCAAGGAAGGAAACACGTCATTCACATTTTGCAGTGTAGGGCAACATGATGATGGAAGATAATAGACCGGATGAGGTCACCGTTTATGTCGTTGATGATGACGAAGCTGTCAGGGGTTCGCTCGATCTGCTGCTGTCGTCCGTCTCCCTGAAAGTCGAAACCTACGGCTCCGGACAGGACTTCCTCGATAACTGGGACCCGAAGCGTCCCGGCGTCCTGCTGGTCGATCTGCGCATGCCGGGCATGAGCGGTCTTGAGCTGCAACAGAAGCTCGTCGCCGCCGGCAACCGGATTCCGATCATTTTCATCTCCGCCCATGGCGATATTTCGTCGGCGGTGCGGGCCATGCGCACCGGCGCGGACGAGTTCCTCACCAAGCCGTTCGGCGAGGAAGTGCTGCTCGACCGCATCCAGAAGGCCATTCGCCACGAACTGGCCCGCCGTGAACAGGACCGCAAGGTGTCGAAGGTGCGCCAGCATTTCGAGACCCTGACGCCGCGCCAGCGCGAGGTGCTGGAATGCGTGGTCGCGGGCAAATCCAACAAGGAAATCGCCCGAGAACTGGATATCAGTGTCAAGACCGTCGAACTGCACCGCGGGCAGATGATGTCCCGCATGGCGGCGGACTCGATCGCCGATCTGGTCAAGATGCACGTGGAATTGCGGCAGGGCGACCACCCGCGCCCGCAGGCGGCGGAGCAGCAGTCGACCGCCTGAGCCTCATTCGGCCCGGCCGTTTTTGGTAACCTTGTCAGACTACTCCGTTTCTGAAAGGTTAAACATGGCTACCCAGGATTCCCCCGATCTCGGCATGGACTCCGGCGCGTTGTATCGCGAGGAAATCTTCACCGACCGTAACGTCGGCACCATCCAGAAGCTGACGCCCGTGAAGGGCGACGGCGAGCCCGATACCGCCCGAGACATTCTCTACGTTGGCCAGACCCAGCTCATGACGCCCATGGGCGCGCTGCCGGTCAGCTTTGAAATCGATGCCGACTCGCTCGAACACGCCGCCGAGAAATTCGCCGAGCACGCCCAGGGGGCCGTCGAAGACACCATGAACCGCCTCAACGAACTGCGCCGCGAAGCCGCGTCGTCGATCGTCACGCCGGGACAGGGCGGCATGGGTGGCGGCGGCATGGGCGGCGGGCCTGGCGGGAATATTCGGATTCCCTGAATCCGGGCTACAGCGTTCGCTCTCCCCACTCAGTCCTAAGCACTCAGCACTAAGCACTTTTTTAAGGTCCGGGGCTCGCGTTCGTCATAAACGCCACGATCCGCCAATCCCCGTCCCGCTTCTCCCATACCGCGAGAAACTTGCCGTAACCCACCTGCTGGCCGCCCTCCGCGGCCAGCCCGGCGACGTAGGTACCCCGCGTGCTGCCGAGCGTATTTGCCTCGGCCACCCGCGCCTGGTCGCCCGACCAGCGGATCGACAGCGGCGCGCCTGACTTCAGCGCGCGAACGATCGCGTCGCGCCCGGTAATCGGCGCGCGTCCGGCGGGCATGAAAACCGCCTTTTCGGTGGCGTATTTTGCGAAGCCGGCCGCCAGCCCCTGCGCGGCCGAGAGTGTTTCGAACGCCTGTTGCGTCCGGACGAGCGCATCGCGCTTCGGGGTCGGCGACGAATCGCCGCATCCCGCCAGCAGCAACGCCGTCAGCATCGCTGCCAATACCTGGTATGTTCTCATTATGGCTTAATGGTTTAATAGGAGTGTGGAGACTATTTCAACAAGGACCGACATGGCAATCAATCCACTCAGGGAAACAACCACAACGGCCAGGGACAGCGCGGCGGCGCAACTGGAGCAGGCCGCAGACCGCGTCAGCGAGATTGTGCTCGGCAAAGACCGGCAAGTGCGCCTCGCCCTCGCCTGCCTGCTGGCGGGCGGCAACCTGCTCATCGAAGACATTCCCGGCGTCGGCAAAACAACGCTCGCCCACGCACTCGCCCGCGCGTTGGGGCTGTCGTTCCAGCGCATCCAGTTCACCAGCGACCTGCTGCCGGCCGATATCATCGGCGGCTCGGTGTACGACCGGGCCAGCGGCGAGTTCCACTTCCGCCCGGGGCCGCTGTTCACCGAGCTGCTGCTGGCCGACGAGGTCAACCGCGCCACGCCGAAGACGCAAAGCGCGCTGCTGGAAGCGATGGAAGAAGACCAGGTGACCGTGGACGGCGTGACCCGGCCGCTGCCGCAGCCATTCTTCGTCATTGCAACACAGAATCCGCGCACCCAGGTGGGCACCTTCCCGCTGCCCGAGTCGCAGCTCGATCGTTTTCCGATGCGCATCACCCTCGGCTATCCCGACGGCGCCGCCGAACGTGCGCTGCTGAACGGCGACAATCCGCGCGGCCGCCTGGAGCACCTCCAGCCGGCGATCGTCCCCGGCGACATCCCGGCCCTGCAGGCCGCGGTGCGCGCCGTGCATGTCGCGCCTGCCTGGCTCGACTACGCGCAGGACATCATCCAGTTCACCCGCGCCAGCGGACGCTACATCCACGGCCTGTCGCCGCGCGCCGCGCTGCATCTCAAGTGGACGGCCCAGGCTTGGGCGTTGATGGCGGGCCGCGAGGCGGCGCTGCCCGAAGACCTGCAGGCCGTGCTGCCGGGCGTCGTCGGCCACCGCCTGGTGCCGCGGCCCGGCGCCCACGACGGCGCCAGTGACGACCCGGCCCGGGACATCCTGGAGTCGGTCTCGATTCCATAGGCGACCGGAAGATGATCGGTCAGGCCACAGCGCGGCGATGGTTGCGGCGTCGTGCGGTCGCCTGGGCTTCGCGACGCCAGGGCATCGACCCGATGCCGGTCACGTTGCACCGCCGGCGCATCTACATCCTGCCGACCGGCCAGGGCCTGCTCTACGCGCTCAGCGTGTTCGCCATGCTGCTCGCCTCGCTGAACTACAACAACAATCTCGGCCTGCTGCTCACGTTCCTGCTCGCCGGCATCGGCGTGGCGACCATGTACCGCTGCCAGCACAACCTCGCCGGCCTGGTGGTCCACGTTCAGCCCGCGCTGCCGACGTTCGCCGGCCGCGAACTGCAGTTCCCGGTACTGCTGCACCACGACGGTCACCACCGCTTCGCGATCAGCGGCGCCACGGCGCCGGTCGACGTGCCCGGCGGCCGCGGCGCGATGACCCACGTCGCGCAGTCCACCCGGCGGCGCGGCCGCCAGCCGCTGAAGCGGTTTTCGCTGTCCAGCACCTTCCCTCTGGGCCTGTTCCAGGCCTGGGTCTGGATCGAAGCCGATGTCGCCGGCCTCGCCTGGCCGCGGCCGGCGGCCACGCCGGCGGAGACCGCAACCGCCCCGGCGTCCGGCAATGCCGCCGGTGATCAAGCGGAAGGCGACGATGACTTCGCCGGCCTGCGGGCCTGGCGCGAAGGCGACCCGCTTCGCCGCGTCGACTGGCACGCGGTGGCGCGCGGCCGCGGCCTGCTGACCAAGCAGTTCTCGGCCGGCCCGCCCGCGCTGGACTACTACGACCTCGACGCCCTGGCGCACCTGCCGCTTGAAGAGGCCCTGTCGCGCCTGACGCGCAGCATCATCGATGCCGACGCGGCCGGCAATCCCTACGGGCTGCGCCTCGGCGGGCAGACCTTCGGCCCCGACAGCGGCGCGGCCCACCGCGACCGCTGCCTGACGGCGCTGGCGCTGTTCGGTTCATGAGCGCGACGATCGCCATCACCACGGACGACCGGACGCTGGCCAACCAGCGGCTGCTATGGGCGCTGGCGGCGCTGTTGGCGATGCTGCTGCCCGCCGTCGGCCACACGCGCCGCTGGGCCATGGCGCTGATTGGCGTGCTGATCGTCTGGCGCGTCGCGCACGGCTGGTTTAACCTGCCGCTGCCGGGCCGCCTGCCGCGCGCGCTGCTGACATTCGCGGCGCTGGGCGCGATCTGGTTCAGCTACGGCACCCTGCTCGGCATCGTCGCCGGCAGCGCACTGCTGATCGTCATGGCGGGCCTCAAGCTGATCGAATGTCACACCCGGCGCGACTACTTCCTGCTGCTGGTCATCACGCTGTTCATCGGCCTGTCAAATTTCCTCTACGCGCCGTCGTTCATTCTCGCGGCCTATATGCTTCCCGCCCTGTGGCTGACGCTCACCGCGCTGGTCGTCGTCAGCCACGGCGAACGCGGCCTCTCCGGCCGCCAGGCCGGACGCATCGCCACCGGCCTTCTGCTGCCGGCGGTGCCGGTCGCCGCGCTGCTGTTCTTCATCTTCCCGCGCATCGCCGGCCCGATCTGGCAACTGCAGAGCCAGGGTGTCGCCACCACCGGCATCGGCGACTCGATGTCCCCCGGCAGCATCAGCGACCTCGCCGTCTCCAACCGCATCGCGTTTCGGGTGCAATTCGACGACCCGCCGCCGCCGAAGCGCTACTGGCGCGGCCCGGTGCTGCACCACTTCGCCAATGGCACCTGGACGCGCGGCACGCAGCAACTGACCCCGGCCCGCGTCGAGCCGAAGGGCGATCCGGTCCGCTACACCGTCACCCTGGAACCGGACAACCACAACTGGCTGTACGCACTTGCGATCCCGGCGAGCTGGCCGGCCGATGCATCCCTCGCCGCCGACTACACGATCTACGCCGACAAGCGGGTGCGCGAGCGGCGCCAGTACGAAATCGTCTCCTACCCGCAGGCGGCCTACGGCCTCGACCTGTCAAAAGCAGCACGCGAACGCGACCTGCAACTGCCCGAGCAAGGCAACCCGCGCGCCCGTGCACTGGCGGAAGAATGGCGCCACAACCTCGCCTCGCCACGGGCCATCGTTCAACGCGCGCTGAGCCGCTTCGCCGGCGGCGACTACTACTACACCCTCAAGCCGCCGCCGCTCGGCCACAACGGCATCGACCAGTTCCTGTTCGAAACCCGCCAGGGCTTCTGCGGCCACTACGCCAGCGCGTTCGTCTTCCTGATGCGCGCCGCCGGCGTCCCGGCCCACGTCGTCACCGGCTACACCGGCGGCGAACGCAACCCGCTGGACGGCTACTGGACCGTTCGCGACGCCCGCGCCCACGCCTGGGCCGAAGTCTGGCTGCCCACCACCGGCTGGACCCGCGTCGACCCCACCGCCGTACTGCCGCCCAACCGCATCGCCCCCGACGCCGCCGCCGCAATCGAAGCCGCCTCTCGCGGCGGCGCCGGCGCCGGCGACTGGCTGCGCCAGTTCAATTTCGCCTGGGACGCCGCCAATACCTTCTGGAACCGCTGGGTTATGAGCTACGGCCCCACGCTGCAAAAAACCGCCTTCGCCCACATCGGCGTCGACTACGGCAACTGGATGAGCGTCGCGATGACCATGCTGGTCGCGTTCGTACTGATCTTCGCCGGCGTCGGCGGCTGGTTCGCCTGGCGCGCATGGCTGAAGCGCGGCGAACCGGTCGTGCAGTTATACAGCCGGTTCTGCCGCAAGCTCGCGCTGGTGGGTTTGCACCGCGGCCGCAACGAAGGGCCGCTGGACTTCGCCGAACGGGCGCAACGCGAACGGCCGGACTGTGCCGATACGATTGATGTGGTGACGCGGCTTTACGTGGCGTTGCGGTATGAAAAGGCCGCGCCTGGAGATGGGTTGAGAAGGCTGGCTGCGGCGGTGGCTAATTTTCAGCCTGAGCGGAGAATATAAAATGTAGGCCGGCATAAGCCCGCAGGGCGTTGCCGGCATCTTCGGGAATTGCCGGGAACGCTT
>DASSNT010000007.1:0-54636 GCA_035701285.1 Gammaproteobacteria bacterium
ATGAATGCCCTGGCGCAGATAATCCAGCGCGCCGAGATGTTCCTTCCAGTGCTGGTCGAGAATCTGCAGCATGATCTGCTGCTCGAACTGGCGCATGGTCGCCGCGCCGACCGTCTCCTCCTTGCGCCGGTAGATTTCCTCGATCTCGTTCAGAATGCGTTCGCGCAACGTTTCTTCATGCAGCGAGCTGTCGGTTTCGAGCCAATGAGGAATGTCGGCGTGGTAGTCGAAATCCCGCGCCAGCGCTTCACTCAAACCCTTCGGATCCCACTGCTCGTCCATGCTGCCCGGCGGGATATATTCGCTGATCATGTCGTTGACGACATCGTGGCGGATGGCGGCGATCGTGTCCGACACGTCTTCGGCCTGCATCAGCTCGTCGCGCTGCTCGTAGATGACCTTGCGCTGGTCGTTGGCGACGTCGTCGTACTCGAGGAGCTGCTTGCGGATGTCGAAGTTATGGCCTTCGACCTTGCGCTGCGCGTTTTCGATCGCCTTGGTCACCCACGGGTGTTCAATGGCCTCGCCTTCCTGCATGCCGAAACGCTGCATCAGCGTCTTGACGCGCTCGGATGCAAAAATGCGCATCAGGTTGTCTTCCAGCGACAGGTAGAAGCGGCTGGAGCCGGGGTCGCCCTGGCGACCGGAACGGCCGCGGAGCTGGTTATCGATGCGCCGCGATTCGTGGCGCTCGGTGCCGATGATGTGCAGGCCGCCGGCATCCAGCACCTGCTGGTGACGCGTCTTCCATTCGGAACGCACCCGCTCGCGACCGACTTCGTCGTCTTCGGGAACGGCGGCGAGATCGGCTTCCAGGCTGCCGCCGAGCACGATGTCGGTGCCGCGGCCGGCCATATTGGTCGCAATCGTCACCTTGCCGGGCCGGCCGGCTTCTTCGACGATCTGCGCTTCGCGCTCGTGCTGCTTGGCATTCAGCACGTCGTGCGGGATCTTGCGCTTCTTAAGCAGCCCTGAGAGGTATTCGGACGCCTCGATCGACGTGGTGCCGACCAGCACCGGCTGGCCGCGTTCCTGGCAGTCGACGATGTCTTCGATAATCGCTTCGAACTTGTCCTTGACGGACAGGTACACCTGGTCGGCGCGGTCGTCGCGGATCATCGGCTTGTTGGTCGGGATGACGACCACTTCGAGGTTGTAGATTTCCTGGAATTCGAACGCTTCGGTATCGGCCGTGCCGGTCATGCCGGACAGCTTGTGATACATGCGGAAATAGTTCTGGAACGTGATCGACGCAAGCGTCTGGTTTTCGGCCTGAATCTTGACCTTTTCCTTCGCCTCGACTGCCTGGTGCAGGCCTTCCGACCAGCGCCGGCCCGGCATCGTGCGGCCGGTGAATTCGTCGACGATGACCACTTCGCCATCGTTGATGATGTAGTCGACTTCGCGCTGGAACAGCGCGTGCGCGCGCAGCGCCGCGTTGACGTGATGCATCAGGCTGATGTGCGCTGCGTCGTACAGGCTGTCGCCCGCCTCCAGCAGCCCGATCTCGGTCATCATCTTTTCGACTTTCTGGTGACCGTCCTCGGTGAGGTAAACCTGCTTGGCCTTTTCGTCGACGGAATAATCGCCGGGGCCGTCTTCTTCTTTCTGGCGCGTCAGGCGCGGAATCAGCCGGTCCACCTTGACGTACAGTTCGGTGTTGTCGTCGACCGCGCCGGAGATGATCAGCGGCGTGCGCGCCTCGTCGATCAGGATCGAGTCGACCTCGTCGACGATCGCGTAATGCAGCTCACGCTGCACCTTATCGGCCGGCCCGAACGCCATGTTGTCGCGCAGGTAGTCGAAGCCGAATTCGTTGTTGGTGCCGTAGGTAATGTCGGCCGCGTAGGCGCCGCGCTTCTCCGCCGGATCCTGCTGTGTCAGGATCACACCGACGCTTAGGCCGAGCGCCTCGTACACCGGCTTCATCCAGCCGGCGTCTCGGCTGGCAAGGTAGTCGTTCACCGTCACGACGTGGACCCCCTTGCCGGGGATCGCGTTCAGGTAGACCGCCAGCGTCGCCATCAGGGTCTTGCCTTCACCGGTGCGCATTTCGGCGATCTTGCCCTGGTGCAGCACCATGCCGCCGATCAGCTGGACGTCGAAGTGGCGCATGCCGAGGTGGCGCTTGGAGGCTTCGCGCACCGCGGCGAAGGCCTCGGGCAGCAGATCGTCCAGGCTTTCACCCGCCCCGTGGCGTTCGCGGAATTCGGTAGTTTTGGCTGCGAGCGCGGCATCGTCGAGCGCCTCGAAGTCCGGCTCCAGCGCATTGATGCGCGTCACCTGGCGGCGCATGTTGCGAATGACCCGGTCGTTGCGGGTTCCGAATATCTTTTTGACTACGCTTGCTACCATTTCAATACCAAAATCGTCTAACCCCCTCTCCCTCAGGGAGAGGGCTGGGGTGAGGGGGAATTGATCCCCTCATCCTAACCTTCTCCCTGAGGGAGAAGGGACTGGATGTGAAGCCTTGAGATGCGGGAGGCTGGCGCTAATCGCCGCGAACAAACTTCAGCGGATTGATCTCTCGCCCATGATACAGCACTTCCAAATGGACGTGCGGCCCTGTCGAGTGTCCGGTCGAACCCATCAGCGAAATGACCTGTCCCTTGGAGACGGCCTCGCCTACCTTCACCAGAATCTTCTTGTTGTGGCCGTAACGCGTGGCATAACCGTGGCCGTTATCGATTTCGACCAGGTTGCCGTAGCCGTACCACGGCCCGGCCCACGTGACGATGCCGGCGGCCACCGCATGCACCGGCGTACCTTTCTTGCCGGCAAAGTCGATGCCGGGATGAAAACCGGACTTGCCGGAGATCGGATCGACACGGCGGCCGAAGTAAGACGAAATCCAGCCGCCTTCGATCGGACGCCCCGACGGGTGCATCTCTTTCTGAAGATTGCGGTGCATGAGGATGTTTTCAAGCGCCGCAAGCTGATGGCCGAGGCTGCGGATGGAACCGGAGGCTTTCGAGAGACTGCCGAGCAGCAGCGGGGTGTCGGCCGGCGCCGGCGCATCGATTTCCGGACCGCCTTCGGCCGGGGGCGCATCGAAGTTGAACTCGGCGGGGTCGAGTCCCGCCATCTTGATAAGCTGGCGGCCGAGCGCGTTGAGGCGGATGATGTGCGCCTGCATTTCGCCGACGCGGCCGGACAGCGCGGCGATGTTGGCCTCGGCATGCGTCTTCGCCGCCTCGACGCTGCGCTGCTCGGCGGCAACGCGATCTTTCCAGGTGGCGATTTGCGCTAGTGCTTCGGATTCGCTTAAATGGCGCGCACTGAAGTATCCTGCCGTAAAGACCACGGCAGCAATGGCGAACACGGCCATCGCCGTGGCGAACAGGAATCGGAATTGGGCCGAGTCGTACTGCCGGCGCCGCCCGGAGTTCGAAACCAGGATAATATTCATTTACATGAACCCGCCCCATCCCCAACATTTATTGAAGTCGTCCGGGCCGCACCTCACGCGGCTCGTGCAGCGGGCGGCGGCGCTTGACCGCCTGACGGAAGCGGTCTGCAAGCTATTGCCACCGGCGCTTGCGCCGCATTGTCGCGGCACTGCCTATCGCGACAAAAACCTCACGGTCTTCGTCGATAGTTCAGTCTGGACCACCCGAATCCGTTTTTATCAGCACGATCTTAAAAACGGGCTCAAGCGGCAATTTCAAACGGATGTGCGGCGGATTACCGTTAAAGTGATGCCGCGCCGCTTCGCCGCGCTCGCGCCACGCGACAAGCCGCAGCAGATGACGGCGGCAACGCGGCGGTTGCTGAATGCCACCGCGAACGGCATCAGCGATCCTGAACTGGCCGACGCGTTAAGGCGGCTGGGGCGGGACAAGTCCTAGCCCCGTCAACAATTCCTGTCATCCCCGCGAAAGCGGGGATGACAGAAATGAGTTACTCCGAATAGACCGGCGTCATGTAGGAAATCGGCGCCGCCCGCTTGTCTTCGAACGTCACCTCTTCCCAGGCACTCTCGTCGGCGAGCATCGCGCGCAGGATTGCGTTGTTCAGGCCATGGCCCGACTTGTACGCGCTGAACGAACCGATCAGGCTGTGACCGAGGAGGTACAGGTCGCCGATCGAGTCGAGCACCTTGTGCTTGACGAACTCGTCTTCGTAGCGCAGGCCGTCTTCGTTGAGAATCCGGAAATCATCCAGCGCGATGGCGTTGTCGAGTGACGCGCCCAGCGTCAGGTGCTGCTTGCGCAGCATCTCGATGTCGCGCATGAAGCCGAAGGTGCGCGCGCGGCTGACTTCCTTGACGAACGAGGTGGTCGAGAAGTCGATGATCGCCGTCTGGCTGTGCTTTTTGAATATCGGGTGGTCGAAGTCGATTTCGAGCGCCACCTTGAAGCCGTCGAACGGCTCGAAGCGCGCCCACTTGTCGTCCTGTTCGACTTCAATCGCTTTTTTGACGCGAATGAATTTCTTCGGCGCGCCCTGCTCTTCGATGCCGGCGGACTGAATCAGGAATACGAACGGGCCGGCGCTGCCGTCCATGATCGGCACTTCCGGCGCGCTCAGGTCGACATAAGCGTTGTCGATGCCGAGGCCGGCGAAGGCCGACAGCAGATGCTCCACCGTCGACACGCGCACGTCGCCTTTCACCAGCGTCGTACCCAGTGTGGTTTCGCCGACGTTTGTTGCGGTCGCCTTGATGTCGACCGGTTCGTCGAGGTCGATGCGCCGGAACACGATGCCGCTGTTCACTGCGGCAGGCCGCAGTGTCATGTAGACTTTTTCGCCGGTATGCAGACCCACGCCGGTGGCATGGATAGTATTCTTGAGCGTGCGTTGTTTCAGCATTACAAAACCAGTAGCCTCGTTCGTGGACTCATGCGCTCTGCCTTAAAAACTAGATGACCCCTAGTTTATTGTTAGACTCGCGGATCAGTCCGTTGACCGGTAGGCATTTCTGGTGATGAGCTATAAAGCCCAAAATCATGCCGCCAGCGCATTCGCGGGACGCATAACATAGCATATCCCGCAAAAATGCAGCAAGTTACTGATTCGCCGCCCTGTTCCGGGCCAACTGCCGTTCAGCCATGCCCGCCCCTTCTCCCTAAGGGAGAAGGTTGGGATGAGGGGATAAATCAACACCCCTCACCCTACCCTCTCCCTGAGGGAGAGGGTTGAGAGCACTCAATCCGCCTGGCGCCGCAGGAACGCCGGGATATCGAGATAATCCGGGTCCGCATTCGGCGCATCGACCAGCCGGTCGCCGACTGCCCGGCGGCGAATGACCGTCGGCTTGTCGAGTTCGGCATAGTCGGCCGGGGTATCCGGCTTCGGCGGCACAAGCTTGATCTTCGGCTCGGCCGGCTTGACCGCCCGCTTGTGGTGGCCGCCCAAACCGGTGGCGACGACGGTGACGCGGATCTCGTTGCTCATCGCCGGATCGATCACCGCACCGACCACCACCGTCGCATCGTCCGAGGCGAAGCCCTTGACGGTGTTGCCAACTTCCTCGAACTCGCCGATCGCCATGTCCATGCCGGCGGTGACGTTGACCAGGATGCCGCGCGCGCCGGCCAGGTTGACGTCTTCCAGCAGCGGGCTGGCGATGGCCGATTCGGCCGCTTCGCGGGCGCGGTCTTCGCCGGTGGCGATGCCCGAACCCATCATGGCCATGCCCATTTCGGACATCACCGTGCGCACGTCGGCGAAGTCGACGTTGATCAGGCCTGGCTTGGTGATCAGCTCCGCGATGCCCTGCACGGCGCCGAGCAGCACATCGTTGGCCGCCTTGAAAGCGTCCAGCAGCGACGTACCCGAACCCAGCACGCTGAGCAGCTTCTCGTTGGGAATCGTGATCAGCGAATCGACGTACTTGCCGAGTTCCTCGATACCCTGCTGCGCCACCTGCATGCGCTTGTTGCCCTCGAACGGGAACGGCTTGGTGACCACCGCAACCACGAGGATGCCCAGCTCCTTGGCGACCTGCGCGACCACCGGGGCCGCGCCGGTGCCGGTGCCGCCGCCCATGCCGGCGGTGATGAACACCATGTCGGAGCCGTCGATGACCTCGACAATCCGCTCGCGGTCTTCCATCGCGGCCTGGCGGCCGACTTCCGGATTGGCGCCCGCGCCGAGGCCCTTGGTGATGCTGCCGCCGATCTGCAGCGCCGTTTTAACGTTGCTGTTGCGGAGCGCCTGCGCGTCCGTGTTGGCGCAGATGAAGTCCACGCCTTCGATGCCGGTCGAAATCATGTGGCGCACCGCGTTGCCGCCGCCGCCGCCGACTCCGACGACCTTGATTACAGCATTTTCGCTGTTGCCGTCCATTAATTGGAACATGTCCATTACCTCCTCGTACTCGCCTGCTGCCATTCAAAAAGTAAAAACTCTGTCTCTGTCATTCCCGCGGAACCGGTAATCCACTCATCGCAACAAGATGGATTCCCGCGTTCGCGGGAATGACAAAGCGTCGCTAAAAATTGCCCTGGAACCACTGCTTCATCCGTTGCCATATGTCCTTCACTCCCGACTTCATAGGTGGTGCCGACCGCTGGTGCGGCATCGCCTGACTGCCGAACAGCAGCAGGCCGACGCCGGTGGCGTGGATCGGATTGCGAACCACGTCCACCAGCCCCGACACATGCTGCGGCACCCCTAACCGCACTGGCGCGTGGAATACTTCTTCCGCCAGCTCAACCGCCCCCTCCATCTTCGAACTGCCGCCGGTCAAGACGACCCCGGCCGCAATCAAATCCTCGAACCCGCTGCGCCGCAGTTCCGCCTGGATCAGGCTGAACAGTTCTTCGTAGCGCGGCTCGACCACCTCGGCCAACGTCTGGCGCGCGAGGCGGCGCGGCGGGCGTTCGCCCACGCTCGGCACTTCGATGGTTTCGTCGGCGCTCGCGAGCTGCGGCAACGCGCACGCGTACTTCATCTTGATTTCTTCGGCGCAGTGCGTCGGCGTGCGCAAGGCAACCGCAATGTCGTTGGTGACCTGGTCGCCCGCGATCGGGATGACGGCCGTGTGCCGGATCGAGCCGTCGGTAAAGACGGCGATGTCGGTGGTGCCGCCGCCGATGTCCACGAGGCACACGCCCAGATCCTTTTCGTCGTCCGTCAGCACCGAATAGCTCGACGCCAGTTGTTCGAGAATGATGTCGTCGACTTCAAGGCCGCAACGGCGCACACACTTGATGATGTTCTGCGCGGCGGAGAGTGCGCCGGTCACCATGTGGACCTTGGCTTCGAGGCGCACGCCGGACATGCCGATTGGTTCGCGCACGCCGTCCTGCTCGTCGATGATGAATTCCTGCGGCAGGATGTGGAGGATCTTCTGATCCGCCGGAATCGCCACCGCGCGCGCCGCGTCGATCACCCGGTCCACGTCGCCCTGCGTCACTTCCTTGTCGCGAATCGCGACGATGCCGTGCGAATTGAGGCTGCGCACGTGGCTACCGGCGATGCCCGCGAACACCGAATGAATTTCGCAGCCCGCCATCAGCTCGGCCTCCTCGACCGCGCGCTGAATCGACTGCACGGTCGATTCGATGTTCACTACGACGCCCTTCTTGAGGCCGCGCGATGGGTGCGAGCCGATGCCGATGATCTCGATGCCGCCGTTCGGCTTGATCTCCCCAACGATGGCGACGACCTTGGAGGTGCCGCAGTCGAGACCGACGATCAGGCGCTTCTCGGGTCTTTTAGGCATGTATCTTTCCTTCATTTTCGGAATCTGGTTTCCAGCCGACCGCGAAGCCATTGGTGTAACGCAGGTCGATGTAAGCGGCTTCCGCCAGGCGCGTCCCCAGCACGCGCGGCACGACTTGAACAAAGCGCAGCAGATTGTCGGCCGCGTGGTCGCGCCCAAGACGCAGTTCGAGCCCGCTGCCGAGGCGCGCGCGCCACGCGCCGCGGGCGTCGAGCGTCAGCCCCGCGAGCGTCAGCGAGTCGTCGCGCAGGCGCGCGGCCATCGTCCGCCACTGGGCCAGCACGTCCGCCGCGCTGTCGTCCGGGCCGGCGAGCCGCGGCAAATCCGAAAGATCGGCCGGCACCTGATGGGCGAACCGGACGCCATCGGCATTGACGAGACTGTCGCCGTTCCACCGCGCCACCGCGCGCTGCTCGCGCAAATCCACTTTCAGCGTTGACGGCCACTCCAGCCGCACTGCCGCATCCGATACCCACGGCAGCGCGATCACGGCCGCGCGAATCGCGTCGAGATCGACGCGGAAGAACCCGCCGCCGAGGTGTGGTCGAACCGCCGCGCGCACGGTGACCGGATCGACGCGTTTGAAGTCGCCGCGCACCACCATCCGCGTCAGCGCCGGCCCCCAGTCGGCATAGCGCGCCCATTGCCAGCCGACGATGCCGGCGGCGATCGCGACGGCCGCCATGATCGCGGCGAGGAAATGCCGGATCTTCAGGCTGTTCGCCTGCGGCTGCGTTTTTTTAGCGCGTGCCTTTACCATTTCTGCTTGCCTCTTATCCCCTCTCCCTCAGGGAGAGGGCGAGGGTGAGGGGAGTTATCGTTGCCGCTTCGCGGCACACCCCTCATCCCAACCTTCTCCCTGAGGGAGAAGGAGCAAGAACTCGGCCGCCTCATCAGACCGCCCTCCGATCAACAAAACTCGTCTCCAGAATCCGCCAGCACAATTCCCCAAAGTCGATCCCGACCGCCTTGGCCGACATCGGCACCAAACTGTGGCTGGTCATGCCCGGAATGGTGTTGCCCTCGATCAGCCACGGCTCGCCATGCTTGTCGAGAATGAAATCCATCCGCCCCCAGCCGCTGCCGCCGACCGCCTCGAACGCGCGCAGGCACATGGCCGCGATTTCGCGTTCCTGCGTCTCCGACAGACCGCATGGGCAGTGGTAGCGCGTGTCGTCGGAGAAGTACTTCGCCTGATAGTCGTAGAACTCGTGCGGCGTTTCCATGCGCACCATGGGCAGCGCTTCGCCGTCCAGGATCGAGCAGAAATACTCGCCGCCGGTCACCCAGCGCTCGGCGATGACTGAATCGTCCCGCTCGCGCGCCGCGGCGTACGCCGCCTCGATGTCCTTGTCCGCCGCGAGACGCGTCACGCCGATGCTCGAGCCTTCTCGCGCCGGCTTCACCGCGATCGGGTAGCCGACTTCGGCCACGAAGGCGCGCAATTCATCGACGTTGTGAACATGCGCATACTCCGGCGTCGGCAGACCAATCGCCTGCCAGACCCGCTTGGTGCGCAGCTTGTCCATTAACAGTGCCGAACCGAGCACGCCGCTGCCGGTGTAGGGAATGCCGACAAGCTGCAGCAGGCCCTGGATGGTGCCGTCCTCGCCGTCGCGGCCGTGAAGCATGATGCAGGCGCGATCGAACCCGCCGTTGATCAGCGCCTCGATGCCGTCGCGCGGATCGACCGGGTGCGCATCGACCTCGCGTTCGCGCAGCGCCGCCAGTACCGCCTGGCCGCTCATCAGTGAGATTTCGCGCTCGGCGGAGGCGCCGCCCAGCAGCACGGCGACGCGGCCGAAGTCGCGCGGATCGGTAATGTGCCGGGCGCGAGGCGCTGTCATGCTCGCTCCCCCACGATCCGCACTTCCGGCATCAGTTCGACTCCGAACTGCGACTTGACCTCGGCCTGCACGGCAAGCAGCAGCGTCTCGATATCCGCCGCGCTTGCGCCCTGGTCGTTGAGAATAAAGTTGGCGTGCTTCTCGGAAACCACCGCGCCGCCGACGCGCCGGCCCTTGAGGCCCGCGGCCTCGATCAGCCGCGCCGAGTGGTCGCCCGGCGGGTTGCGGAATACCGAGCCGCAGCTCGCCGCGGCCACCGGCTGAGTCGCGTTCCGCCGTGCCAGCAGCGTCTTCACGCGCTCGCGACTCATGCCGGGGTCGGGCGAGAACCGGAACCGGCCGGCGATAAACCATTCCTCCGCCGGCGTGCGCACGCTGCGGTAGCCGACCTTGAATTCGTCTGCCTGGCGCTCGCGGATCGTGCCGCTGCGATCGATGGTTTCGACCGCCTCGACGCGCTCCCAGGTTTCGCCGCCGAAGGCACCGGCATTCATCGCCAGTGCGCCGCCGACCGTGCCCGGAATGCCGGCAAAAAAGTCGCCGCCGGCGAGCTGCCAGTTGACGCACTGGCGCGCCAGCCTGGCGCAGGCGATGCCGGCCTCGGCGCGCACGCGTCCGCGATCGTCGTGTTCGATGTTCGATAGCGCGCCGTGCGTTGCGATTACCGTGCCCGCCAGGCCGCCGTCGCGCACCAGCAGATTGCTGCCAAGGCCGACCCAGTACAGCGGCTCGTCCGGCGGCAGCGCGGCGAGAAACGCCACCAGGTCGTCGCGATCCGCCGGCTTGAACCAGCGTTCGGCGTGGCCGCCCGCGCGCCACGAGGTGTGCTGCGCCATCGGTTCGTTCTCGCGCAGAACGCCGCGTACCGCTGACAGATTGGTCTTTCGTGCGGCCATCACGAGGCCTGCTCCACGGCCAGACGCTCCGGCAGCGTCGCTGCTACCGAACCGATGTCGCCCGCGCCCAGCGTCAGCACCACGTCACCGTCCTCGACGATCGTGGCCAGTGCATCGGGCAGGTCCTGGCTTGCGGCGACGAACACCGGTTCGACCTTGCCCCGGTTGCGGATCGACCGCGCCAGCGCGCGCGCATCGGCACCGGCGATCGGCTGCTCGCCGGCCGGGTACACCTCGGTCAGCAGCAGCGTGTCGACTTCCGACAGCACTTCGGAAAAGTCCTCGAACAGGTCGCGGGTGCGCGTGTAGCGATGCGGCTGAAACGCCACCACCAGGCGCCGGTCCGGCCAGCCTTCGCGCACCGCCGCAAGCGTCGCACGGATCTCGCGCGGGTGATGGCCGTAGTCGTCGAGCACCAGCACGTTGCCGCGCGCGGTCGCAACGGCGCCGTAATTCTGCAGTCGACGGCCGATACCCTCGAAGCGGGCCAGCGCGCTGGCAATGGCTTCGTCCGGCACCTCCAGTTCGCAGGCGATCGCGATGGCGGCAAGCGCATTGGAGACGTTGTGCCGGCCCGGCAGGTTCAGTGTGAGCGGCAACGGCTCGCGGTCGCGGAACCGGACCTCGAAGTGCGTTTGCGTGCCGGCGCTCGCGACGTTAACCGCCCGCACATCCACATCGCTTTCAATACCGTAGGACACGACCGGCCGGCTGATGTCGGGCAGCAGCGCGCGCAACTCGGGGTCGTCGAGGCACAGCACCGCGAGGCCGTAAAACGGCAGGTGATGCAGAAATTCGACGAAGCTCTCGCGCAGCCGGTTGAAATCGTTGCCGTAAGCACCGAGGTGGTCGGCGTCAACATTGGTCACCACCGCCAGCATTGGCTGCAGATGCAGGAACGAGGCGTCGCTTTCGTCGGCCTCGGCGACCAGGTAGCGGCCTTCGCCGAGGCGGGCGTTAGCGCCGGCGCTGGTCAGCCGGCCGCCGATCACGAACGTCGGATCTAGCCCGCCCTCCGCCAGAATGCTGGCGATCAGGCTGGTGGTCGTGGTCTTGCCGTGTGTGCCGGCGATGGCGATGCCGTAGCGGAAGCGCATCAACTCGGCCAGCATTTCGGCGCGGCGCACCAGCGGGATGCGGCGCTCGCGGGCGGCGGCGAGTTCCGGATTGTCCGCCGCAATCGCGCTCGAGGTCACGACGCAATCGGCTTCGGTCACGTTCGCGGCATCGTGGCCGATGACGACGCGCACGCCCAGGGATTGCAGGCGCCGGGTTGCCGCGCCGGCAGCGCGGTCGGAGCCGGACACGGCGTAGCCCAGGTTGTGCAGCACTTCGGCAATGCCGCTCATGCCGACACCGCCGATGCCGATCAGGTGGATATGCTGGATGCGGCCCATGCGGTCTTTCATACCGCCTCCCTCGCTGCGTCCAGACAGGCCTGCGCCAGTTCGCGCGCGGCATCGGGCCGCGCCAGCGTGCGCGCCGCCTCGGCCATGCGCTCAAGCCGCGCGCGATCCGCGCACAGGACCCGCAAGGTCTCGGCCAGCGCCTCGGCAGTCAGCGTCTTCTGCGCCATGATGACGGCCGCGCCGCGATCGGCGAGATGCGCGGCATTGCGCGTCTGATGATCGTCGACGGCGGCGGCGAACGGCACCAGCACCGCGCCGAGTCCCGCCGCGGCAAGTTCCGCGACGGTCAACGCGCCCGCGCGGCAGACCGCGAGGTCGGCCCAGGCGTAGGCGGCCGCGACGTCATCGACAAAAGCTTCGAGCCGCACTTCAACCCCGGCCTCCGCGTAGGCGACGCGGGCAATATCCAGATGGCGCTCGCCGGCCTGGTGCCAGACTTCGGGCCGCGATTCCGGCGGCAGCGCCGCCAATGCCTCCGGCAGCGTCGCGTTCAGAATCGCCGCGCCCTGGCTGCCGCCGAACACCAGCAGGCGCGCCCGCCCGGTGCGACCGGCGAAGCGTTCGGCCGGCGGCGGTAATGCAATCACGTCGGCGCGCACCGGGTTGCCGACGCAGCGCGCGCCGCGCCCCGGCGGAAAGCTGCCGGGAAAACCTTCGAGCACCGTGGTGGCGAAACGCGCCAGCACCCGGTTCGTGAGCCCCGGCACCGCGTTCTGTTCATGGATGACCAGCGGCCGGCGAGTCAGCCACGCCGCGAGCCCCCCCGGCCCGCTGGCGAAGCCGCCCATGCCGAGCGCGACTGCCGGGCGCAGCTTGCGAACGATCGCAAGCGCACCGCTCAACGCGCGACCCAGCGCCAGCGGCGCGCCCAGGCGCGTCCGCCAGCCCTTGCCGCGCAGTCCGCCGACGCCGATCCAGTGGATCGGGATGCCGGCCGCTGGTACAAGACGAGCTTCCAGGCCGCGGCGCGTGCCCATCCAGGCGATCTCGCAGCCCTCGCGGCGGAGTTCTTCGGCGGCAGCCAAAGCGGGAAAGACGTGGCCGCCGGTGCCGCCTGCCATGATCAGGACACGCATGACGAGGCCCCCTGCGCGTCGAAGGGTTCACGTTGGGCAACGGGATTCGGGGTTCGGGGTTCGGGGTTCGGGGGAAGAAATCCCCCTCTAACTCCCCCTTCCGGCCTGCGGCCGCAAAGGGGAGAACAAGAACGGATCTCGGTTCTTGATCTTGCCCGATCCCCGAACCCCGAATCCCGAATCCCGATCTTCACTTCCGCCGCCTCCGCGAGGCCGACCGCCCCACCATTTCCGCTTCCCGCTGCACCCGCAAAATCAGGGCCACCGATGCCGCGGTCACGATCACGCTGCTGCCGCCGTAACTCATCAGCGGCAACGTCAGCCCCTTGGTCGGCAGCACGCCCATGTTGACGCCGATGTTGATGAAGGCCTGCAGGCCAATCCACAGACCCAGGCCGCAGGCGACGAATGCGCCGAAGTCGTGGCCGCGGCGCGCGGCGGCGCGGCCGATCATGAACGCCCGCACGGTGATGCCGAGATACAGGCCGATGACGGTCACGGCGCCGATCACGCCCAGCTCTTCGGCCAGCACGGCGAACAGGAAGTCGGTGTAGGACTCCGGCAGGTAGAACAGTTTCTGCACGCTTTCGCCGAGGCCGACGCCGAACCAGCCCCCGCGGCCGATGGCGATCAGCGACTGGGTGAGCTGAAAGCCGTCGTTGAACGGGTCGGCCCACGGATTCATGAACGCGGTCAGCCGATCCATGCGGTATGGAGACGACCAGGCAAGAATGGCCAGCGCACCCAGCACCAGCAGCACCAGCAGCGTGAAGTGGCGCATCCGCAGGCCGCCGAGGAACATCATCGCGAGCGCGGTTGCCATCATCACCGCCGCCGCGCCGAAATCCGGCTCCAGCAGCAGCAGGAACGCCGCGCAGGTCAGCACTGCCATCGGCCGCAGGAAGCCGACGAAGCTGCGGATGTCCTCGCGCCGGTGCACGAGATAGCCGGCGAGATACAGGAAAATCAGCAGCCGCGCCGGTTCCGACGCCTGACCGCCGATGGGGCCGAGATCAATCCAGCGCATGCTGCCGTTGACGCTGTGACCGACGCCCGGCACCAGCACCAGCACCAGCAGCATCATCGCGCCCGCCAGCAATACATAGCGCGAGCGCTCCCACCACGCCAGCGGCACTTCGTACACCACGAACGCAGCGACCAGCGCGAGTACGGCGTACACCGCCTGGTGCTTCATGAAATAGAACGGATCGCCGATTTCGCGGGCGGCGAGCGCGATCGACGCCGAGCCGACCATGACCACGCCGAGCAGCAGCAGGGTCAGCGCCATGCCACCCAGCCACGGGTCCGGCATCGGCCGCACGGCGCCGCCGGCGACGACGCGGCCGTTATCGGACTGGCGGCCGAATTGACGCAGCGCGGCAGCAATCATCAGACCATTCTCCGCACTGCCGCGACGAATGCATCGCCGCGTGCTTCATAGTTGGCGAACATGTCGAAGCTCGCGCAGGCCGGCGCCAGCAGCACCCAGTCGCCCGGTTCCGCGAGGCTGGCGGCACAACGCACTGCGGCGTCCATGTCGGCGGCATGTTCGTATGCGACGACCTCGTCGAGCGCCGCCGCAATCCGGTCGGCGTCGCGGCCGATCAGAACGACGGCGCGCGCGCGTCCGGCGAGTGCTCGCGCGAAGCCGGTAAAGTCCTGCCCTTTGCCATCGCCGCCGGCGATCACGATCAGCGGCGCCGCAGCCCCGGCAATCGCCGCGACCGCCGCGCCGACGTTGGTAGCCTTGGAGTCGTCGTACCAGGCGACGCCGCCGGCCTCGGCAACGAAGCGCATGCGGTGCGGCAAGCCACGGAAATCGGCCAGCGTTTCAAGCATCGCCTTGCGCGGTAAACCGACCACGTCGCCCAGCGCCAGCGCCGCCAGCGCGTTGGCGAAGTTGTGGCGGCCGCGAATCTTCAGTTCCGCCGCCGGCATCAGCTTGTCCCGGCCGCGCGCGAGCCAGTCGCCGTTTGCCGTCGAAATAAACCCGTACTGACCCTCCCCCGGCGTATCCAGGCCGAAGCTGACGGTCTTGCGTTTGGTCGCCGCCATCGCCACCACCCGCGGGTCGTCGCGATTGATGACGCTGATCGCCGCGTCGGTATAGAGGTGCGCCTTGGCGGCCGCGTAGTCGTCAATATTGCGGTAACGGTCGAGATGATCCGGCGTGACATTCAGCACCACGCCCGCGGCCAGCGGCATCCGGTCCGTGAGTTCAAGCTGAAAGCTCGACAGTTCGAGCACGTACAGATCCGGCTCAGCCTCTTCCAGCAGATCGAGCACCGGCGTGCCGAGGTTGCCGCCGATGCGTACGTCGAGGCCGGCGCGCTCGGCCATCAGCCCGACCAGCGTCGTAACCGTGCTCTTGCCGTTGGTGCCGGTAATGCCGACGATCGGCGCGCGCGCTTCGCGCGCGAACAATTCCACATCGCCGCACACCGGCAGGCCGAGCGCGCGGGCGCGCAGAATGAACGGCTCCTGCGACGGCACGCCCGGCGAGACGATCACGAAATCGGCACTGGCCAGCGCCTCGTCGGAATGACCGCCGAGGAACAGCGCCACGTCCGGCAGTTCGGCCTGCAGCGCGGCCAGCGCCGGCGGCTCGTCGCGGGTGTCGGTCACGGCGACCGCGCAGCCGCGCCGGGCGAGAAAACGCGCGGCCGCCAGCCCGGTCTTACCGAGTCCGACGATCAAGCCTTTTTGCCGCGTTTGCAATGCCATCTCCATCACCGAATCTTGAGCGTCGACAGCCCCACCAGCACCAGGATCACCGTGATGATCCAGAACCGGACGATTACTTTCGGTTCCGCCCAGCCCTTGAGTTCGAAGTGGTGGTGCAGCGGCGCCATCTTGAAGATGCGCTTGCCGGTCAGTTTGTAAGAGCCAACCTGCAAAATCACCGACACGGTTTCCATTACGAACACGCCGCCCATGATGAACAGCACCAGTTCCTGGCGGACGATCACCGCCAGCAGGCCCAGCGCGGCGCCGAGCGCCAGCGAGCCGATATCGCCCATGAAGACTTGCGCCGGATAGGTGTTGAACCACAAAAAGCCCAGCCCCGAACCGACGATGGCGCCGCAGAATACGACGATTTCGCCAGCGCCGCGGATGTAGGGAATTTCGAGATAACGCGCGAAGTAAATATTGCCGGCCGCGTAGGCAAACACGCCCAGCGCCGCGGCGATCAGCACCGCCGGCATGATCGCCAGGCCGTCGAGGCCGTCGGTCAGATTGACCGCATTGCTGCTGCCAACGATCACCAGGTACACCACCGGGATGTAGAGCACGCCGAGCGCAATATGAACCTGCTTGAAGAACGGCACGATCAGGCGCGTCTCGGCCGGCGTCTGCGCGGTGTAATAAAGCGCCACCGCAAGCCCCAGCGCGGCGATCGACTGCATCAGGTATTTGCTCGCCGCCGACAGGCCGCGCGAATTCTTCAGCGCCAGCTTCATGTAGTCGTCGACGCCGCCGATCAGCCCGAACATCGTGGTGACGCAAATCAGCGCCCAGACGTAGCGGCTGGACAGATCCGACCACAGCAACGTGCCGAGAGCCACCGATAACAGGATCAACGCGCCGCCCATCGTCGGGGTGCCGGCCTTGACCAGATGCGTCTGCGGCCCCAGTTCGCGCACATGCTGGCCGATCTGGTACAGGCCCAGCCGGCGAATCACCATCGGGCCGAGGAACAATGCCAGCGCGAGCGCAGTAAGTGCGCCCAGGATTGTCCGCACCGTCAGGTACTGGAAGACGTGGAAACCGCTGTGAAACCGGGTTAAATAATCCGCCAGATAAAGCAGCACGTCAGCACCCCCTCAGCAGCGAGCGGACGACCTCGCGGTCGTCGAACGGACGATGCTCGGTGCCGACAATCTGCACTGTTTCGTGACCTTTACCGGCGACCACCACCACGTCGCCCGGTTGCGCTTCGGCCAGCGCGCCGGCGATCGCCTGCCGGCGGTCGTGCTCGACGCGCACTGCCGCGTCCGGCGGGAAGCCGGCAACAATGTCGGCGGCGATGGCGGCGGCGGGTTCGCTGCGCGGGTTGTCGTCGGTCACCACCATAAGATCGGCATAACGGGCGGCCACCTCCGCCATCAGCCGTCGCTTGCCGCGGTCGCGGTCGCCGCCGCAGCCGAATACCGCCAGCACGCGGCCGGCGGCATGCTCCCGGGCGGCGGCGAGCGCCTTTTCCAGCGCGTCCGGCGTGTGCGCGAAGTCGACCAGCACCAGCGGCTGGTCGCCGCCGCCGAAACACTCCATGCGGCCGGGCGCTGCATGGACGCCGCCCAGGCTCCGCACTGCCGCGTCATAAGGTTTGCCCAGCGCCAGCAGCGCGCCGAGCACGGCCAGCAGGTTGGCCGCGTTGAACGTGCCGATGACCGGGCTGGTGACGCTCGCGCGGCCCCAGTCGCCGTCGATTTCGAGTTCAATGCCCTCGGCACTGGCACGCACCGTTTGCGCGCTCAACAGCATGCGGCCGCTGCCCGCTGGCGGCCGCCGGCCGTCGAGCGTGTAGCCGATGCCGGTCACCCCGGGGCTCAGCCGGTCGAGCAAAATTTGACCGAACGGGTCGTCGAGGTTGACCACGGCGGCGCTCAGGCCCGCCCACGTAAACAGGCGGGCCTTGGCTTCGGCGTAAGCTTCATGGCTGCCGTGATAGTCGAGATGATCGCGCGTCAGGTTGGTAAACACGGCGGCCCGGAAGCGCACCGCCTCCAGCCGCGCCTGATCCAGGCCGTGCGAGGACGCCTCCATCGCCACTGCGGCCGCGCCTTCATCGCGGAACCGCGCCAGCAACTGCTGCACCGCGACCGGGTCGGGGGTCGTCAGGCCGGTGGTCGACAGCGACGCCGGCCAGCCCGCACCGAGCGTGCCGATAACGCCGGTGGGCGCGGACAGTTGCGCCATCGCTTCGGCCAGCATCAGCACGGTGCTGGACTTGCCGTTGGTGCCGGTGACGCCGACGACGTCCAGCGCGGTGGATGGCTCGTCGTAAAAGCGGCCGGCGATGGCGCTGACACGGCGCGCCAGACCGGGCACGGCAATGGCGGCCACGCGCGACGGCAGCTTCGGCGGCGGCACATCCGCTACCGGCTCCCACGCCACCGCGGCTGCCCCGCGCGCGACGGCGGTATCGACGAAATCGAGCCCGTGACGCGTGGCGCCCCGGCAGGCCAGGAACAGCCCGCCATGCACCACCTGGCGGCTGTCGAGCGCGACGCCGGCGATCGGCCGGTCAAGCCCGGCCGGCACATCCGCATAACCCTGCAGCAACTCGCCCAGCCGGATGGCGCGTGGTGTATCGGCTGCGGCCATCACGACTTGCCCTCCAGATGCACCACCCCCGCGACCGTTTCGGACGAAATGTCATCCGGCGGCACGTCCAGAATCCGCATCGCGCCGGTCATGACATCGGCGAATACCGGCGCGGCCACCAGGCCGCCGTAATAGTCTCCATTGCTCGGGTCGTTGATGACCACGCACGCAACCAGGCGCGGGTGTTCGGCAGGAATCATGCCGCAAAAGACCGAGGTGTAATGGTCGGCGGAATAGCCACCGCCGACCGCCTTGTGGGCGGTGCCGGTTTTGCCGGACACACGGTAATTGGGCACTTCGGCCAGCGTGCCGGTGCCGGGGTCGGTGACCACGGTTTCGAGCATCATGCGCAGCTCGTCGGCCACCTGCTCGGGCAGCACGCGGCGACCCGCCGGCGGCTCGGCGAGGCGCAGAAACGAGACCCGCGGCAGGATGCCGCCGGTGGCGATCGCGGCGTAGGCGCGCGTCAGCTGCAGCGCCGTTACGGATACGCCGTAGCCATAGGATATCGCCGCCTGGCCCGCTTTGCGCCAGGTGCGGTACGGCCGCAGCACGCCGGTGCGCTCGCCGGGAAAACCGCTGCCCGTGTAGTGACCGAAACCCAGCGCATCGTAGATGCTCCACATGTGCTCCGGCGTAAGCGACAGCGCGACCATGCTCGCGCCGACATTGCTGGATTTTTCCAGCAGCGTCGTCAGCGTGATCACGCCGTAATCGCGGTGGTCGTTGATCGTGTAGCCGTCCACGACGATCCAGCCGGGCGCGGTATCCACCTTGGTGGCCGGCGTATAACGGTCGGTTTCCAGCGCAGCGGCGATCGTGAAAGGCTTGAAGCTGGAACCCGGCTCGAACACGTCCGTCACGGCACGGTTGCGGTACAACCGAGCGTAAAAGTCACTGCGGTCGTTCGGGTTGAACGCCGGCTGGTTCGCCATCGCGATGACTTCGCCGGTGTTCGGGTCGAGCACGACGACCGAACCCGATTTGGCGTCCTGCTTCTCGACCGCCGCTTTCAGGTCGCGGTAGGCCAGATACTGGATGCGAAGATCGATGCTGGTGACGAGGTCCCGGCCCGGCTTCGGGTCCTTCAGGCTCGCGACTTCCTGGATGATGTGACCCAGCCGGTCGCGGATCACCCGCTCCGCGCCGGGCTTGCCCTGCAACCAGTCGTTATAGGCCAGCTCCAGCCCTTCCTGGCCGGCATCGTCGATGTTGGTGAAGCCGAGCACGTGCGAGACGACTTCGCCCGCCGGATAGTAGCGCCGATACTCATGTTCGACGTGAATACCTTCAAGATCGAGCGCCAGCACCCGATTGGCATCGGCCGGACTCATTTCGCGCTGCAGGTAATAGAACTCGCGGCCGCTGTGGCTCTCGATCGCGTCGCGCACGGACGCGGGCGACAAATGCAGCGCGCGCGCCAGTTCGCCAATGCGATCGAAGTCGGTAAACTCCTGCGGGTTGACCCAGATTGAATCGACCGGAGTGCTGACCGCGAGCGGCCGGCCGGTTCGATCGGTAATCATGCCGCGATGCGCGGGAATCGGCACCACGCGCAAATGCCGCGCGGCGCCCTGGTCAAGCAGGAAGTCGTTGTCGAAGATTTCCAGGCTGAACGCGCGCCACGCCAGCCCGCCCGCGACCAGCACGAACGCGGCCAGCACGACAGCGCCGCGCCAGCCGGTTCCGACGGCGATGTCTTCCGCACTCACGGCTTCACCACCACGCGCTGGATTTTTCGCGGCATATGCATGTCCAGCTTCTCGCGCGCGACCTGTTGAATGCGCGCGTGCGTCGCCCAAGTGCTTTCCTCGAGCTGCAGCTGGCCCCATTCGACATTGAGTTGATCGCGCTGCTGGCGCAGTTGCTGCAGCTCGGCGAACAGCGTGCGGTTGCGATACACCGTATGCACGACCGCCAGCGCCGAGACGACCAGTGCCAGCACCAGCGCCGCGTTGATGAGCACCGACCACTTCATGCTCGCCGCTCCACGACGCGCAGCCGCGCGCTGCGGGCGCGCGGGTTGGCGCGCAGCTCAGCCTGCGCCGGCGTCACCGGCTTCAACGGCCGCGCGAACGCCGGGGGCACAAAGCGGTGCACGCCGAGCGGACCCGGCACATCCTCGACGGGCTTGGCGCGGTCTCTCATGAAGCGCTTGACGATGCGGTCCTCGAGCGAATGGAAGGTGATGACACACAGGCGGCCGGCCGGCCCGAGCACCCGCGGCGTCTGCTCAAGCACGTCGCGCAACTCGTCGAGTTCGCGGTTAATGAAAATGCGGATTGCCTGGAACGTGCGCGTCGCCGGGTGCTTGTTGCGCTCGCGGGTCGGCACCGCCCGCGCAACCAGCTCGGCCAGCTGCGCCGTGTCCGTCAGTGGCCGTTCGATGCGCGCCTCGCAAATGGCGCGAGCGATGCGGCGGGAAAAGCGCTCCTCGCCATACTCAAAAATCACCCGGGCAATTTCCTCTTCTGGCGCCCGCGCAAGCCAGTCGGCCGCGGATTCGCCGGAAGTCGGGTCCATGCGCATGTCGAGCGGCCCGGCGGCACGGAAGCTGAAGCCGCGCGCGGGGTCGTCGAACTGCGGCGACGACACGCCCAGGTCGAGCAGAATGCCGTCGACTTGCCCCGCCACGTTCATGTTCCCTGCCACCCGCTCGAGCATCGTGAATGCCCCGTGAAACGCCGTTACGCGTTGATCCTGTTGAGCCAGTTCCCGGGCGGCGGCCAGCGCCTCCGGATCCCTGTCGATAACCAGCAGACGCCCGTTCGCGTCCAGATGTTCAAGAATTACGCGGCTGTGCCCGCCGCGCCCGAAGGTGCCATCGACGTAGACACCGCCCGGACGGATCGTGAGCGCGGCCAGGGTTTCGTCAAGCAGAACCGGCGCATGCTCATCATGCCCACCGCTCAAAGCGACAACTGGCCGAGTTCCGCCGGCAGCGACAACTCGTCCTCATCGACTTCGGCGAGCCAGCCGTCGCGGCGCTCGTTCCAGATGTCCTCGTCCCACAGCTCGAACTTGTTACCCTGTCCGATCAGCACCACGCGGCGATCCAGTTCAGCGAACTGGCGCAGCGGACCGGGTAGCAGTACCCGGCCGTGGCTGTCCAGTTCCAGCTCGGTCGCATGCCCGATCAGCAAGCGCTGCAGCCGCCGGGCCTGCTTGTTGAGGCTCGGCAGGCGCACCAGCTTGCGCTCGAGATCTTCCCAGTCCGGCAGCGGATAAAGCAGCAGGCAATGATCACGATCCACGGTCACCACCAACTGGCCCGCGCAGCGCTCAGCCAGCCGGTCCCGATAACGAGTCGGAATCGCCAGTCTGCCTTTGGCATCCAATGCCAGCGTATTGACGCCGCGCAACATGTCTCGTTTACTCCACCACAACCCACTTTTTCCCACCTGGCGACACTATAGGGAGCGGCAGTTCCGGCTGTCAAGGGATTTTCCCTGGTTGAACGGGGAATTTGTGCTTTTGGGACAGGGACTTACGGGTGGTGGGGCGGATTATGTTGCGGGGTGGTATTTGGATTGATCGGGAAATCAGTTAGTTGCGGCGGTTAGCTGCTAGTTTGCCTTAAGAAGAAGGTTTTGAGGCCGCTTTTCAGCGGCTGATGAACGGTGCCGGGTTCCGGCCCGGCGGCCGGGTTACTTTCCTTACGGGGAAAGTAACCAAAGCCACTGCTCATGGAGCTTGGCCCAAAATGCATCCCTGCACTTTGGACTTCCCGAAGATCGGGCAAAAAAAGGGGGCCGGAACAGAACTCGCGCGTCCCTGCGCTCGGACACTGTTCCTTGTTTCCCCCATTTTTCGCCCGATCTTCGGCTGCGCTCAAATCGCGGGAGAAGAAGCCGGCCGTCGTGGCCGGCTAAGAGTAGAAGAAGAAAAAAGAACGGAGAAGTTGTCGCTCTATGGAAATAAAAACGAGTCGGCCTGTAAGCCGGGTTCTGTTCCGCTTGCGCGGTGGCAGCCATTCCTCTCGGCGCCGTGTCGCCACGGCGCTCCAGCGACCTACCCGGGAGCAGCGTGGACCACGCCTGGCCGCGCTCTTGAGCAGCAGCCGCTCCCCTATTTGGTCTTGCTCCGGGCGGGGTTTACCGTGCCGCCGTGTGTTGCCACCGGCGCGGTGCGCTCTTACCGCACCTTTTCACCCTTGCCTGCACGCTTGCGCGCACATCGGCGGTCTGTTTTCTGTGGCACTTTCCATGGGCTCGCGCCCTCCAGGCGTTACCTGGCGCCCTGTCCTTCGGAGCCCGGACTTTCCTCGTCGCGCAAATGCGCGGCGCGGCTGCCCGGCCGACTCGGAGACGATTATACGCTTGGCGCCATGAGCTCGTGAGGCCTTAATGCGATCGTGTGGTAATTGCGCGACGGTTAGGCTTGTCGTCGGCATCGAGCGATGTACCAATCGCAGCAAAAGCGTCCGGCACCCCGGTCGCCTGCAATACTTCCTTTCCGAGTTCGTGAGACGCTGCAATAGACAAGTGGTCTTCGTCGTAATACAAATCCCGGCCCTCATCATCCCGCTCGGAACATCGCCCGTCTGAGCATAGCAACGGTGTCACATCGAAGTAGAAGATGTTCGGCATCTGCGTTGCAAAGTGGCGCAATCTGTCATTGACACGGGCCACCGCCGGTTCGATTGGGCGCACAATCTCGGGGCAAGTCAGGAATGGATAGCTCAACGCCTTTTGCCAGCAACGGCGATCGTAGCCGTCCATGGCCGGCGCTTTGCCAATAATCACAACGACTTTGCCCTCACCAGCGATATGGCGCGCAGTATCGAGGAACCGCGACAGGAAATCCGGCGATTCATTAGCATAGGTGGTATAAGCCGCCGACAGGATCACGGCTTTGTAGTGCCCGATCTCCGGCCGAATGACCGCCAGTGACGCGCGGCACTTGCCGGCACGTGTCGGGGCTACAAACGGAGCGGGATCTCCTTCCACAGGAGGGCACGCGGTCACCTCAATGTTGCGGAAGCGAAAGCCAGCCTTCAGCGCAATTTCGTCAACCATACCGACGTAGTGAGCCGCATTCGAATCTCCCCACAGAATAACCGGCGCGGAATTGCCCGCTGCTCCGAGAACGCAGTCAGGATCTGATAAATCTCCGGATTGAACTTGTGCTACCTGACATACGTTGGGGGAAGCGAAGGCAGGCGCAGTCGCGCGAGCAGCGGCCAGACGCGCGCGATACGTCGCCGACAACCACGGAAGCTGAAAATTGGCCGGGAAGATGATCGTCGCAACAACCGCTGCAACGACTGTCGCCGGTAGAACGTACTGGCCCGCGAACACCTTCCACAGCGGACCGCGGAAGTGCCGGGCGGGTTGCTCGATCAGCCGGTAAGTAAGTTCCGACAGTGCCAGCGCGATGGCAATGATGGCCAAGCCGGTAGCCGGCTTCGGCTGTCCATAGCCATAACGGTAGAAAGCGAGTAACGGCCAATGCCATAAATAGGCGGAATAGGATATAAGACCGACCCGTACCAAGGGCCTTAGCGCCAGGAACCGCGACACGCGGGTTGTGCGGACGGTTCCCGCCAGGATGAGGAGCGCCGCGCCGCCGGTCGGCGCAATCGCGATGAGCCCCGGATACGGCCTGTCGCCCGACACCAGCGCGAGCGACGCGATGATGAGCGCGAAGCCCGCGGCGGCGAGTCTCCCACTTGCTTTCGCCGATATCCGCTCGTGCATGCCATGCAGCGTCGCCACAGCAACCAGCGCGCCCAGCAGCAGCTCGCCCGCACGCGTCGGCAGCATGTAATAGGCGAAAGCCGGATCGCGGGGGTAGACCAGGTTGCCGAGGGCGAATGATGCGAAGGCGACGACTGCGGCGATGGCGCAGAACAGGCCGGCCCGGCGCGCCCGGTAAAACAGCAACAGCAGCAGCGGCCAGAACAGATAAAACTGCTCCTCGACGCCCAACGACCACAAATGCAGCAGCGGGGATTCCGCGCTGGGGGCCGCGAAGTAGCTATTATCCTGGAATAACCAGAAATAGACGTTCGCCAGCGATGCGACTGACCACGCAGCCGATTTCGCAGTGGCCCTGGCATCCACGGGAATGAACAGCACCATGGCCAGTACGAGCACTACCAGGACGATGGTCAGCATCATGGGCGCGATGCGCCGCACGCGCCGCGCGTAGAAATCGATTAGCGAAAATCGGCCGCGGCCGAGATCGACGGCAATATTGCGGGTGATCAGGTAGCCCGATATTACGAAGAATATGTCCACGCCCACGAAGCCGCCTGGCACCCACGCCGTGCTGACGTGATAGAGCATGACCGACAGCACTGCGATCGCGCGCATGCCATCGATATCGGCGCGGTAGTTCGACGGCCCTCGCGGGCTGTCTACGGACTCGTTTAGCTCACGCATGGGCTACAGGGGAATTCGCTGGGAAGGCGCCATTCTATGGAACCGCCACGCCAACCGCTACCGCTCAGCCTGGTCCTTCTTTGCCAGCCCCATTGCATAGATTTTGTTGCGCGGCGCGCCGGTCAGTCTGGCGGTCAGTGCCGCAGCCTGCTTAAGCGGTAACTCGGCGCTCAGGACTTCGAGCGTGCGCTCGACATCGGCCACCGGCCGCGGTTCGCTGCCGGAGACGATAATCACCCATTCGCCGCGCGACTCCGTTTCCGCTCGCGATCTGAGCATCTCCAGCGGGCCGGTGAGGACGGTTTCGTACAGCTTGGTGAGTTCGCGCGCGATGCAACCTTCGCGGTCGGGGCCGAAGGCGGCGATCATGTCGGTGAGCGTGGCGATGATCCGGTGCGGCGACTCGTAGAAAATCAGCGGCCGTTCTTCGTCGGCGAGATCGGCCAGCCGCTGGCGACGCGCCGCGGGGCGTGACGGGAGGAAGCCTTCGAACGCGAAGCGGTCGGTGGCGAGGCCGCTGACGGAGAGCGCGGCAACAAATGCACAGGGACCGGGCACCGTATACACCGGCACGCCGGCAACGCGGGCCTCGCGCACCAGCGGCAGACCCGGGTCGCTGATCAGCGGGGTGCCGGCATCGGAAATGACCGCGACCGATGCGCCGCGCCTGAGCCGTTCGACCAGCTCACCGCTGCGCTCGTGCTCGTTGTGCTCGTGCAGCGAGATCTGCGGCGTGGCGATGCCGAAATGGGCGAGCAAGCGGCCGCTGTGGCGGGTATCTTCGGCTGCGATCAGATCGACGGCGGCGAGCACCTCGCGAGCCCGCGGGCTGAAATCGCCCAGGTTGCCGATCGGCGTCGCAACGATGTAAAGCCCCGCTTCAATTGACACCATCGGCCCTGCCAAACATACTTGAACTGCCCTTAGTGCTAGTAAAACCTCTCTCAGCGGGTCGCTGCCGGGTCAGATGCAAGGCGCGCGTTCGCAGGAATAGTCGCCTATTTCAAGAACGCGCAACGCCGCAGATGGCCCGGCAGCGGCCCGCCCGAAGGGAGCCCCGGAGAGGTCCGCCTGCTGCGTTGCGTCCGCTTAGCGTAGAATAACTACGCTCGCGCGAACGCGCCTTACATGCGAACCTCTCCGGGGCTCTGAGTGAGGCTTTACTAACACTAAGGGCAGTTATTCATCCTGTCCAGATCAGATTCATGCAAGCCATCCGTTTTTTGAAGATTTCCGGTCGCTCCTGGGCATTGGCAATTGCCATCGCGCTGATAGCCGGCTGCGCCGGACAAAATGTCCAGCCACAGGGGCCGGCTAGCGCCGCGCGCGCCGAAGCGCTGTATCAGTCCGGCGATTACGCTGCGGCCGCGAAGATGTACCAGCGATTGGCCGATGCTGCCCCGCGTGAGGCGAAGGCCCCGCTGCTGCTGCGCGCCGGTGAAGCCTGGGCGCAGGCCAAGCGGCCGGATGCTGCCTTGCAGGCGTTAAATGCCGTTCCGGCCGGTGCTTTGACCGGACAGAATCACGTTCGTCACGTGCTGCTCAGCGCAGGCCTTGATCTCGCGACGCATCGGCCGCAGGCAGCGCTGGATGCGCTGAATGCCCTGCCCGCGCAATTGCCGGATGCCACCAAAGCAACCGCTTTGAAAGTCCGCGGGCAAACGCTGTTTGCGCTGGGCAATCCTGTTGCCGCCATCGAGGCGCTGACAGAGCGGGCCGGGCTGCTGCAAGCACCCGACGCGGTGGCCGCGAACCGGGAACTGATCTGGCACGGGCTGACGCAGGCGCACCAGTCGCTGACAGCGCTGATCCTGCCGCCCGATGTGGATCCCGCGGTCGCCGGCTGGCTGGCGCTCGGCGAAATCGGCCGCACGGCCTGGCAGGCACCTTACCGCTTCGCCGAGCGGGTGGCGCAATGGCAGCAGCAATTCGCGCAGCACCCGGCCAACGGCCGGTTCGTTCAGCAACTGCTTCAGGCGCATGCCCGGCGGATCGCCTACCCGAGCCAGATTGCGCTGCTGCTGCCGCTCGACGGCCGCCTGTCGGCAGTCGCGGCCGCGGTTCGCGATGGGCTGCTGGCGGCCCGCTATACGCATGGCGCACGCCAGAGCGGCAACGCCGCGCCGCCCGTCATTCGGCTCTACGATACGGCCGGCGACCCGGTTGCGGCGTACCAGCAGGCCGTGGCGGATGGCGCTAAAGTCGTCGTTGGGCCGCTCAGCCAGGACGCGCTCACCAAGCTGGTGCAGGCTGACGCCATTACAGTCCCGACGCTCGCGCTCACCGACCTGCCGGTGAACCCGGCAGCCAGTCCGTCGGCGGAGACCTTCCGCAACGGCTTCGTCAATTTCTTCGGCATCGGCCCGACAAGGCCGGCGCCGCCCGCGCATCCGATGCTCTATCAATTCGGTTTCCAGCCGACCGACGAGGCCCGCCAGGCGGCGGAGCGCGCGGTACGCGACGGGCGCATGCGCGGCGTCGTGCTGGCGCCGGCAACGCCGTATGGCCAGCACATGATCGACGCGTTCCGGCAACGATTGGAAGCGCTGGGCGGCTCGCTGTTGGAGGCGCGGCAATACCAGCTGGATGATCAGTCCGACGTGGCGACGCCGATCAAGCAGATTCTGAACCTCGACCGCAGCCGAATGCGCGCGCGAGCGCTCGAGTCGGTGCTGCGCCGCAACGTCACTTACCAGCCACGCCGCCGCGAGGACGTGCAGTTCATCTTCCTGGTTGCCGACAACGGCCAGGCTCGGCTGATCCGGCCCCAGATCCGCTTTCATCGCGGTCTCGGCCTGCCTGTCTACGCGACGTCGGCGGTCTATGAACCCGATTCCAACCCGGAGTTCGACCTCAACGGCGTGATGTTTACCGATATGCCGTGGGTGCTGTCCGACGAGGAGGCGATCGCGACGGTGCGCCAACAACTCCGGCGCCTGTGGCCGGACCGTTACGATGCGGTCGGCCGCTATTACGCGCTGGGTTACGACGCGTACCGACTGGTACCGCTGATCACGCACCTGGATCAGCCGCTGACGTCGCCGGTGCGCGGCGTGACCGGCATCCTGACGATCGATTCCCGGCAGCGCATCCATCGCGAATACGACTGGGCGATGTACAAGGGTGGCCATGTGCAGGCGCTGGCCCACCCCCGATGAGTGCGGCACGCGCGCCGCATCTGCAGCGCGGCGACGATGCGGAAAGCCTCGCATTGCGGACGCTGACAGAACGCGGGCTGAAACTCATCCAGCGCAACTACCGCTGCCCGCTAGGCGAAATCGACCTGATCTGCGAAGACGGCGACTGCCTGGTCTTCGTCGAAGTGCGCTATCGCCGCAACTGGAACTACGGTCTTGCCGCCGAAACCGTCAACCACCGCAAGCAGATCAAGCTCATTCGCACTGCGCGCCAGTTCCTGCAACGCCACCGGAAATGGCAAGACCGGCCGGTGCGGTTTGATGTGGTAGCGATTCAGGGTCAGGGCGAGAACATGACGCTGGATTGGATACCGGACGCTTTTCAGACATGAACGAAGAACGTGTAAAGCAGCTTTTCGACGCGAGTATCAACACCAAGCAACGGGCGCGCGACGCGCTGGCGCCGGCCATCGTTCGCGCAGCTCGACTGATGACGGATTCGCTTAAATCCGGCGGCAAGATCCTCAGCTGCGGCAATGGCGGTTCGGCGGCCGATGCGCAACATTTTGCCGCCGAACTGCTGAATCGATTCGAAAAGGAAAGGCCGCCGCTGGCGGCAGTGGCGCTGACGACGGATTCTTCGACCCTGACTTCCATCGCCAACGATTACAGCTACGACGAGGTCTTTTCAAAACAGGTTAGCGGCCTTGGCCGCAAAGGCGACGTGCTGTTCGCCATTTCCACGAGCGGCAACTCCGGCAATGTGATGCGCGCTGTAGAGACTGCCCATAAACAGGGCGTTGCCGTGGTGGCGTTAACCGGGCGCGATGGCGGGGAAATCGGAGCCGCGCTGAACGATGACGACGTCGAAATTCGCGTACCCGCGGAATCGACGGCCCGCGTACAGGAAGTCCATTTGCTTGTCCTGCACTGTCTGTGCGATTTGATTGACGCCGAGCTCTTCCCTTAGCCCAAAGTCCTTTTTCTGTCATTCCCGCGAAGGCGGGAATACAGGATTCAATAAGATAGATTCCCGCGTTCGCGGGAATGACAAATAATCCCCCATTTTTCGCCCGATCTTCGGGAAGCCCAAAATGCAGGGATGCATTTTGGGCCAAGCTCCATGAGCAGTGGCTTTGGTTACTTTCCCCGTAAGAAAAGTAACCCGGCCGCCGGGCCGGAAACCGGCACCCAATCAACCCGCCGCCGTAGGCGGCTACGAACCTGCTTCGGCGAAGGCCGCCCACGCATGCCCATGCTTCAGGTCGATCGTCAGAATCAACTTACGAAACAGCCCAATACCCAACTGCCCGTCGTAAATCATCTCGCGACGAATCACCTTCACCGGCACCTCGCCGAAACCGATCAGGTCGAGCTTGATCGACTTGCTCTTGCCCTTCGGCAACGTGATACCGAGCTGCTTGATGGCATTCGGCGCCAGGCCGGTGGGGCCGTTGTTGCCCGAATCGAGCTGCAGCCAGAGCGTGCCGGTATCCGCTTTCGCCTGCACGAACAGATCCGTGCTGCCGCTCGCGTGCGTCGCCACACGAAGATTGACCGGTCGCATGTCAGCGATTCTCGTCTTCAGGCTCTCGGGCGTTTCGACGATGACCCGGTCGTGCGCGTAGTCGAGCGTAATCACCTGGTTCTTGAATGACGACAGTCCGACCAGTCCGCCGGTCGTCGGCGGCATCGGCACGTCGTGGCCGCGCTTGCGGGCGCGTTCGACCTGGCTGCGGATCAGGCCCATGAGATCGAACACGCCGACTTCGCCCGTCACTTTGTAGTCGCCCAGGTGCAGCGTCACCGGCCCGCAGCGCTGCATCGATATTTGTTCGCCATCGGCGCGGAAGTCTGTCACCTTCCCGAACGGCTGACAGCCGAGCTTGACGGCCGCTTCCGGTGTCACCAGGGTCAGACCGCCACCGGTGTCGAAGATGAACGGAATCGTCTGGCCATCAATCACGCCGTTGATGGTCTTCAGCGGTGTGTCGGCGTAGGTGCCGAGTGGCAGCACAATCGGCTTCGACGCTGCACTCGCGGCTGCTGTCGCGGCCGCAGGGATGAAAACCGCGGCAGCCAGAATCGAAAAAAGCAGCCGCCGGGCTGCTTGGAAAGATGAAGTCGCCATCGGTTTCCTGTTATTGGTCATGGTGAAGATAATAGTTGTTGATAGATTTGGGCATTTTCATCGTCAAAGCAGCACGCGACGATGCGTTCGAAAGCCGGCTCGTTTGCGCGCATCTCGGATACGGCGATTTCGGCGGCTGCGCGTCGCGGATAACCGTATACCCCGGTGCTGATGCACGAGAAGGCGATGCTTCCGGCCTGCCGGTTCTTCGCCAGTTCGAACGCGCGGCGATAGCAATTGCGCAACTGCGCCGGCTCGCCGCTGTCGCCGCCGTGCCAGATTGGTCCGACGGCATGGACAACCCATTTTGCGGGCAGTTTGAAACCGGCGGTGATTTTGGCGTCGCCGCGTTCGCAGCCCCCTAACCGGCGGCAGGCTTCGCGCAGTTCCGGGCCGGCGGCCCGGTGAACAGCGCCGTCGACGCCGCCACCGCCGAGCAGGCTGGTGTTGGCGGCGTTGACGATGACATCGACGTCCAGCGTAGTGATATCGGCGGTGAGGACTTCGATCGACTGGTCTTTCAAAATGACAGCTACTTGATCACTTTGAGGTGCGGCCGCCCACCGGACGCGGGCTTGTCCGCTTCCCGGGGTTCGGCTTCAGGCGGGGTTTCGGGTGGCGGCGTGTCGGCCTCGTCTTCGGCCGAGAACACGATCCCCTGCCCCGTCTCGCGCGCGTAGATGGCGAGCACCGCCGCGGCGGGCGCCATCACCTGAAACGGCGTACCGCTGAAGCGCGCCCGGAAGGTGATGTAGTCGTTACCGAGATTGAGATCCTGCGTAGCGTTCGGCGACACGTTGACCACCAGTTTGCCATCGGTGGCATAGCCTTCGGGCGCTTCGACACCCGGTGCATGTGCGTCGATGACGATGTGCGGCGTGTGACCCGAATCCACAATCCACTCGTACATCGCGCGCAGGAAGTACGGTCTGCGGGAGATCATCGCATCTCGAGTTCGAGTTCCGTCAGGCTGTTCCGGAACGAGCGGCGCTTGAACATGCGCTCGGCGTATTTCTCAATCGGGCGGCCCTGCTTGGGCGGCAGGCTGATGCCGTAGTGCGGCAGGCGCCAGAGTACCGGCGCGACGCTGCAATCGACCAGCGAAAACTCTTCGCTGAGAAAATACGGCATGGCGGAAAATATGTCGGCGCTCGACAGTACGCTTTCGCGCAGCATCTTGCGCGCCTTGTCCGCCTGTTTGTCGGTGCCGCTTTCGATCAGGTCCACCAGGCCGTACCAGTCCTGCTCGATACGGAACAGCGCCAGCCGGGCGCGCGCTCGCGAAACCGGATCGACCGGCATCAGCGGCGGGTGCGGGAAGCGCTCGTCCAGGTACTCCATGATGACACGCGGGTCGTAGAGCACCAGTTCGCGATCGACCAGCGTCGGCACCGTCTGGTACGGGTTGAGGTCGATCAGGTCCTCGGGGATCTTTCCCGGTTCGACGCGGGCGACCTCGAAGTTGACGTTCTTCTCCGCCAGCACGAAGCGCACGCGATGGCTGTGCGGGCAGTCGTCCTGAGAGAACAACGTCATGATCGACTGCCTGTTGGCCACCGCGAGGTGGTCAGGCGTCAGGCCGCTCCGGTTTTTACGGGCTGTCATGAGTGGTTGCTATCCGAATGCGATTCGAGGTGAATGTCGCGCCAGATTTCGCGCTTGAGCGCGTAAGCCAGGCCAAGGAGCACCAGGATAAAGATGATCGCGGCCCAGCCGAGGTCGTAACGCATGAGCTTGGCCGGCTCGCCGACGTAGACCAGGAAAGTGGTGATATCGCGCACCACCTGGTCGAACTGCGCGTCCGTCAGGGTGCCTTCGGTCACCTGCTCGAAGCCGCGGAATTCCTGGTGGACTTCGCCGTTGGGTCCTTTGACGGTCTCGAACTTCGCCCGCTGCAAGCCCTGGAGGCGCCACAGCACATCCGGCATCGCCGCGTTCGGCAGCAGCAGGTTGTTGGTGCCGGTCGGCCGCGTCGGGTCGAGGTAGAAGGTCTGCAGATAATTGTAGATCCAGTCCGCGCCGCGCAGCCGCGCAATGACCGACAGGTCCGGCGGCGTCGTGCCGAACCAGTCCGCTGCCGCCGCTTCCGGCATCGCATTCGTCATCATGCTGGTGTAGCCGGCGTCTTCACCGAAGATCAGGTATTTGATCGCGGCCGTCTTGTCGATGCCGAGGTCGCTTGCCATGCGCTTGTAACGCACGTACTTCAACTGATGGCAGCCCATGCAGTAGTTGACGAAGTACTTCGCGCCGCGCTGCAGCGAACCGCGGTTTTCCAGGTTCGTATGCGCCGGTTCCATCGGAACGCCCGCGCCCTCGGCGGCGAGCGCCAGCGCCGGCGCAAAACTCAGCAGAAATACGATTAGCAGGCGTTTGGTCATCAGTGCGTCACCCTTGTCACTCGTTCCGGAACGGGCTTCGGTTCGTTCAGGCGCGTAAACGCCGGCAGCAGGAAGAAGATCAAGCCGTAGATGGCCGGGATGAACCAGCTTGCAATGGTCGCCGCTCCGACGGTCGGATTGTAGTTAAACACGTCGTAGGCCGTGATCATGCCGAGGAGCACCAGGAACCATGCGACGTAGGTCGACTTCGCGCGCGGCTTGGAATACAGCCACGACACGGCGAAGAACATGAAGTAGATCTCGCCGAAGCGCTGGCCCATCTTCGCCCAGTACTGGCTGGCATGCTGCATGCCGATGTAGCCGAGCACGAGGAACGAGATGCCGAAGACGATCAGCAGCGCCTTGTAGAGAATGCCGCGATAGCGCAGCGACTTGATCGGGTTCTTGTCGAGCCACGGCATGAAAAACAGCAGCGCGATCGACAGGCCCATAGCCGTGACGCCGCCCAGCTTGCTCGGGATCGAACGCAGGATCGAGTAGAACGGCGTGAAGTACCAGACCGGGTGGATATCCGGCGGCGTCTGCGTCGGGTTGGCCGGCTGGAAGTTGTCGGTCTCGATGAACAGGCCGTTCACTGTCGGCGCGAAGAACACGATCGCGGCGAAGATCAGCATGAACACCATCACGCCGTACGAGTCCTTCACCGTGTAGTACGGGTGGAACGGAATGCCGTCGAGCGGAATGCCGTGGGCATCCTTGTGCTTCTTGATCTCGACACCGTCCGGGTTGTTTGAGCCGGACTCGTGCAGCGCCGACAGGTGGAACAGCACCAGGCCGATCAGCACCAGCGGCAGCGCGATCACGTGGAACGCGAAGAAACGATTCAGCGTCACGTCGGAGACGTAGAAGTCGCCGCGAATCCAGGTCATCAGGCCGTTGCCGATGCCCGGGATGGCGCCGAACAGCGAGGTGATGACCTGCGCGCCCCAGTACGACATCTGGCCCCATGGCAGCAGATAGCCGAAGAAGGCTTCTGCCATCAGCGCGAGGTAGATGAACATGCCGAAGATCCAGATCAGCTCGCGCGGCTTCTTATAAGAGCCGTACATCAGCCCGCGGAACATGTGCAGGTAGATGACCACGAAGAACGCCGATGCGCCGGTCGTGTGCATGTAGCGGATCAGCCAGCCCCAGTGCACGTCGCGCATGATGTACTGGATCGACGCGAACGCGTCAGCCGCCGACGGCTTATAGTTCATCGTCAGGAAAATGCCGGTGACGATCTGGTTGACCAGCACCAGCAGCGCAAGCGAGCCGAAAAAGTACCAGAAGTTGAAATTCTTCGGCGCGTAGTACTGGCCGACGTGCTTGTTCCAGAAACTGGTGACGGGCAACCGCTCGTCAATCCAGGTCATGAATGCACTTTTGCGGCCGGCTTGCGGCCGGTACTGGGGCTCACCACTCATCCGGTTTCCTCTCTTGAGGGCTTATTGTCTGACACAGGCGCGCCCTGCCGGGTTCGGACAAGGCAACCGCCGGTACAATGAATTCTCTACGATGACAGCCGCCAGAAACGTCGATCGGCGTTCCCCATCCTGGTTTGAACGACCGGCACGCTGTCCGCGGGCCGCACCGCCGCCGCGGCGACAGAATTGCGGTATTATACACGGCCCGGCAGAAATTAGGGACTACGACCGGGGTCACGAGGGGGAGCGATGCGTTCAGCCGGCAACTTGTTGATGTTTTTGGTGCGATCCGCCACGGTCGGGCTGGCACTGGCATTCATCGCGGTGTTCTTTTATCCGCAACTGCTCGGCAGCCGCGGTGCCGGCTCACCGCCGTCGTACGCGAGCGCCGTGCGCGCGACCAGCGCGTCCGTCGTCAACATCCACAGCGCCCGGCGTGCGCCGGTCGAGGATCAGTCGCTTGCTGCCGGGCCCGAAAAGGAACGATTTAACAGCGCGGCCTCGGGCCAGCCGGACGGCGTGGCGGAGTCGAGCAGCCTGGGCTCTGGCGTCATCGTCAGTAGCGACGGCTATATTCTTACCAACGACCACGTCATTCGCGGTGCCGACCACATCGAAGTCGGCCTGAGCGACGGCCGCAGCGCTGCGGCGAAAGTCATCGGCATCGATCCGGACACCGACCTCGCGCTGCTCAAGATCGGCCTGGCACATCTCGACCCGATTGCGCTCGGCCGTTCGGACCATCTCGCGGTGGGTGATGTCGTGCTGGCCATCGGTGACCCATATGGCGTCGGCCAGACGGTGACGCAAGGCATCGTCAGCGCCACGGGACGCAGCCAGCTTGGCCTGTCGACCTTCGAGAATTTCATCCAGACCGATGCCGCGATCAATCCCGGCAACTCCGGCGGCGCGCTCATTGACGCAAGCGGCAAGCTGGTCGGCATCAACACCGCCGTGTTCTCGCCTAACGGCGGCTTCAACGGCATCGGCTTCGCCATTCCGGTCAACCTCGCGCGCGGCGTAATGAACGACCTGATCAAGTATGGCCGGGTCATGCGCGGCTGGATCGGCGTCGACATCCAGAACCTGAACGACCAGCTCGCGCAGGCGTTCCAGTCACCGACGAGCGTCGGCGTGGTAGTCAAATGGGTGCAGGACAAGGGCCCGGCCGACGAAGCTGGTATCCGCGTCGGCGATGTCCTGACCGCCATCGACGGCCATGCCGTCGGCACCTTTCGCGACGCACTCAACATGATCGCGAGAATCGAGCCGGGCACCCCGGTGGAAGTCACCGTCAGCCGGTGGGGGAAGGTTTTCGAGGCGAAGCTGGTCGTGTCGGAACGACCGGTGCATGTGGAAAGTTAGAAATGGTCAGCGGTGAGTGGTAGGCGGTAAAAGACTAGAACTTGTTGCCCTAACCTCTTACCACTGACCGCTCATTCTGGCGGCAACGCCGTCAGTCCGGCACCCGCCGGATCTTCGCCCCAAGCTGCTGTAGTTTTTCTTCAATGCACTCGTAGCCGCGGTCGATGTGGTAGATGCGCTCCACCACGGTTTCGCCGTCGGCCACCAGGCCGGCCAGCACGAGGCTTGCCGATGCGCGCAGGTCGGTCGCCATGACCGGCGCCGCAGTCAGCGTGTCGACGCCGCGGCTGATTGCGGTATTGCCTTCAAGTCGGATGTCGGCGCCCATGCGCTGCATCTCGAGCACGTGCATGAAGCGGTTTTCAAAAACCGTTTCGGTAATCGTGCCGGAGCCTTCGGCGACTACGTTCAGCGCCGTGAACTGCGCCTGCATGTCGGTCGGGAATGCCGGGTACGGCGCCGTGCGCAGATCGACTGCCTTCGCGCGATGGCCGTGCATGTCCAGCTCGATCCAGTCGTCGCCGCAGTGGATGTCTGCGCCCGCCTCGCGCAGCTTCACGATGACCGCATCCAGCAGTTCGGGGCGCGTGTCGCGCAGGCGCACGTGGCCGCCGGTCAATGCCGCGGCGACCAGATAAGTACCGGTTTCGATCCGGTCCGGCAGGACGTTGTAATCGGTGCCGTGCAGCTTCTCGACGCCTTCGATCGTGATGGTGCCGCTGCCGGCGCCGCGAACCTTGGCCCCCATCTGGTTCAGACAGTTGGCCAGATCGACAACTTCCGGCTCGCGCGCGGCGTTTTCGATCGTGGTCACGCCATCCGCCAGCGCCGCGGCCATCATCAGGTTTTCGGTGCCGGTAACGGAGACAATGTCCATCACGAGATGAGCGCCGCGCAACCGGTCCGCCTTGGCGCGGATGTAGCCGCTGTCGACGCTGATGTCCGCCCCCATCGCCTCAAGACCGGCGATGTGCAGATTGACCGGCCGGGTGCCGATCGCGCAGCCGCCGGGCATCGACACATCCGCGCGGCCGTGACGGGCCAGCATCGGGCCGAGCACCAGGATCGACGCGCGCATCGTCTTGACCAGTTCGTAGGGCGCGTACAGGTCGCGAATCGTGTTCGCATCCGCCTCGATGCGCAGGCGCTCGTCGATTGTCAGGCCGACGCCCATCCGCCCGAGCAATTCGATCGTCGTGGTGACATCGTGCAGATGCGGCACGTTGCCGACCGTCATCGGGCTGTCGGCCAGCAGCGTCGCGGCCAGAATGGGCAGCGTCGCGTTCTTGGCGCCGGAGATCCGGATTTCACCCTCAAGGCGGCGACCGCCCAGGATCAGCAGCTTATCCAAGGTCGCGATACTCTTCGGGCGTCAGCGTCTGCATAGACAGCGCGTGAATCTCGCCGCCGACGCGCCCGCCCAATGCACCGTATACCAGCTGGTGACGCGCAATACGGCTCTTGCCCTCAAAGTCGGGAGCAACGATTACGGCGGTGAAATGCGTGTTGTCGGGGCTCTCCACCGCCACGTCGGCAGCGGGCAGCGCCTGTTCGATCAGCCGTTTGATTTCAGCGGCATCCATTCGGTCCGTCCGGTATGTTCTGCGGGAAACCGGCTATTTTATAGATATTTCAGTGCCGCGTCGCCCCGGCGTCGAAGCGCTGCTTATGGCTCGTCCAGGGGTATTCCGGTATCCTCTGCGCGATGGTCCACTCCCCCTCCAAAATCCTGGACGCCACGTCGGCGGTGCAGCGCGCGCGGCGCGTACTTGAGGTCGAAGCAGCGGCCGTCACGGCACTGGCCGACCGGCTCGGCAACCTGTTTGCGCAAGCCTGCGAGCTGTGCCTGGCCTGCCGCGGCCGCATCGTCGTCAGCGGCATGGGCAAGTCCGGCCACATCGGCGGCAAGATTGCCGCCACACTCGCCAGCACCGGCACGCCGGCCTTTTTTGTGCACCCCGGCGAAGCCAGCCACGGCGATCTCGGCATGATTACGGGCGAGGACGTGGTGCTCGCGCTGTCGAACTCGGGCGAAACGCAGGAACTGGTGACGCTGCTGCCGCTGATCAAGCGCCTCGGCGTGCCGCTGATCACGCTGACGGGCAAGCCCGACTCGACCCTCGCCACCGCGGCTGACGTCAATCTCGATGTGAGTGTCGCCGAGGAAGCCTGCCCGCTGAACCTCGCGCCGACCGCCAGCACCACCGCTGCGCTCGCAATGGGCGATGCGCTGGCGATCGCTCTGCTGGAAAGCCGCGGTTTTACCGAGCAGGACTTCGCCCGCTCCCATCCGGGCGGCACACTCGGCCGGCGGCTGCTGCTGCACGCCGGCGACCTGATGCATCGCGATGCCGATATTCCGGCAGTGACGGCCGACGTGCCGCTCAGCCAGGCCCTGCTCGAAATGACGCGCAAGAGCCTTGGCATGACGGCGATCGTCGACGACGATTTCCGCGTCCTCGGTGTCTACACCGACGGCGACCTGCGGCGCACGCTCGACCGCGGCGCCGACGTGCACGCCACGCCGATCCGCGAGGCAATGACACCCGGCGGCAAGACGATCGCCGCCGAAACGCTCGCCGGCGAAGCGGTCAAGCTGATGCAACAACACAAGATCACCGTGCTGCTGGTCACTGACGCCGACGACCGCCTGATCGGCGTGCTGCACATGCACGACCTGCTCCGCGCCGGCGTCGTCTAATGGACGCGGAACTGAGAAAAAAGGCCGCCCGGATCAAACTGGTGCTCTTCGACGTCGACGGCGTATTCACAGACGGGCGCTTTTATTATGGCCCGGGCGATCTCGAGCTGAAGGCCTTTCACACCCGCGACGGCCACGGCATCAAGCGCCTGCACGCCGCCGGTATCCGCACGGCGGTGATCTCCGGACGTGAAGCGGAAGCCGTCACCCGCCGGATGAACGAACTCGGCGTCGGCGACGTCATTCAGAACCGCTCGGACAAGCTGCCTGTGTATAACGAGCTGATCGCTCGTTATGGCCTGGACGCGGCCGATTGCGCCGCCGTCGGCGACGACCTGCCGGATTTGCCGGTCCTCGAAGCCGTAGGCCTGGCGATCGCGGTGGCCGACGCGCATCCTGACATCCGCCGCGCGGCGCACTGGATCACGCCTGCGCGGGGCGGCTACGGGGCCGTGCGGGACGTGTCGGATCTGCTGCTCGCGGCGCGTTCCGGCGACTGACAGTGAAGCTGTGGCTCACGCTGCTGCTCCTGGCTGTGCTAGCCGGCGGCACTACCTGGCTACTGCGCCAGATCAACCCCGAGGCGCGTCCGGCCGCCGAAGCCGCGAGCCACGCACCCGACTATTACTTCGAAGGCGCGACGCTGACCCAGCTGAATATGAGCGGCCAGCTCGAGTCCCGCCTGCTCTCGGAATTGGTAACCCATCACCCCGACGACGGCAGTATCGAGCTGACCGCGCCGCGCCTGACCTGGTACGGCGACGCGCCCGACAAAAACCCGCCGTGGCACGTGGTGGCCGAGCACGGTACCATTCCGGCGGGCGCCGACGTGGTGCACTTGCGCGGCCACGTGGTCGTTACGCATCCGACGGAATCGGGGGAAACGCTGAAAATTTTGTCGCCGACGCTCAACCTCTTTACCGAGAAGCAGATCGCGCGCACGGATGACCCGGTCAGGATCTTGCGCGGGCCCAGCCACGTTAACGCCGTGGGGATGGTGATCGAGATGAAACAGAACCACATGCGGCTCGAGTCGGCGGTGCGAGGAACGTATGCGCATTAGCATGGTTTTGAGTCGCCTTCGGCGATTAATTGGGTACCGGTTCCCGGCCCGGCAGCCGGGTTACTTTCCTTTCGGGGAAAGTAACCAAAGCCATTGCTCATGGAGCTTGGTCCGAAGTACATCCCTGTACTTCGGACTTCCCGAAGATTGGGCCGAAAAAGGGGGCCGGAACAGAACTCGCGCGTCCATGCGCTCGGACACTGTTCCTTGTTTCCCCCTTTTTCGGCCCAATCTTCGGCTGCGCTCAAATCGCAGGTTTGGAGCCGGCCTTCCTGGCCGGCACTTATTCAGCCCCTCTCCTTCCGGGAGAGGGGTTGGGGTGAGGGTGCCCTTTGGCCGACACATCAGACCGTTCGCAATCGCTGTTCTGTGGGTTGCGACTTTCGTTGTTTCGCCCGCGGCCTACGCCCTCAAATCCGATGCCGGCAAGCCGATCGAAATCAGTGCCGACCGCTGGGACCACAACGGCGCCGTCGGGGGCAACAGCGGCACAAGCGTTTATACCGGCAACGTCGTCATCACCCAGGGCAGCATTCGCATCACTGCAGATCGGGCGACGCTGACGCTCGAGAACGGCAAGCTCCAGAAGGCGCTGATCGTCGGCGAGCCGGCGACATTTTTCCAGGCCCGTGAAGATGGCCAGCCGATCCGCGGCCACGCGCGGCAGATTCATTACGACACCGGCGCCAACACGGTAGAACTCACCGACGACGCCAAGGTGCACCAGGGTGACCAGCTGATTACCGCGAACTACATTCGCTATGACGTCGCGCAGCAGAAGGTGATTGCCCACCGCGCCGAAGAGAAAAAGGGCCGCGTGCACATCGTCATTCCGCCGAGCGACGAGCAGTAATCGTCATGAGATTGTCAGCCGAGGGCCTGCTCAAGCGCTACCGCAAACGCGACGTGGTCAAGGACGTCTCGCTGCAGGTCGACAGCGGCGAAGTCGTCGGCCTGCTGGGGCCCAACGGCGCCGGCAAGACGACGTCGTTTTACATGATTGTCGGACTGATTCCGGCCGACGGCGGCGCAATCCGCATCGACGACCGCGACATCACCGCGCTGCCGGTGCATGCGCGGGCGCGGCTTGGCGTCGGCTACCTGCCGCAGGAGGCGTCGGTCTTCCGCAAGCTGACGGTAGCCGGCAACATCATGGCGATCCTGCAGGCCCGGCCCGGCCTCGGCCGCGAGGACCGCAACCGCATCCTTGAGGAACTGCTTGAAGAGCTGCACATCGGCCATATCCGCGACAGCTTGGGCATCAGCCTGTCGGGCGGTGAGCGGCGCCGGGTCGAGATTGCCCGCGCGTTGGCCGCCGAACCGCGCTTTATCCTGCTCGATGAGCCGTTCGCGGGGGTTGACCCCATCTCGGTGATCGATATCCAGCGCATCATCAACCACCTGCAGCAGCGCAACATCGGCGTGCTGGTCACCGATCACAACGTCCGGGAAACGCTTGGAATCTGTTCGCGCGCCTACATATTAAGTGATGGACAGGTGATCGCCGCCGGCACGCCGCCGGAGGTACTACAAAACCAGCAGGTCCGCAAGGTTTATCTTGGCGAGGACTTTAGACTATAACTAACATATGGATTTGATAAAGACGCCGCGGCCGGCACCCCGGCCGCTCAATAAAGGCTCGGATTCTCCGGCATGATAAAACCGGGCCTGCAACTGGGCCTGAGCCAGCAGCTCACCATGACGCCGCAGCTGCGTCAGGCTCTCAAGCTGCTGCAACTCTCGGCGCTGGAGCTGCAGGAGAGCATCAGCGAGACGCTGGCGAGCAATGTCATGCTGGAACCGGTGGATGCCGAGACCGACGACTGGGGCGCCGAGTCCAATTCCGAAGACGGCGCCACCGAGGCGCAAGCTGAATCCGCCGACGACGCCGGCCCGACCGATCTGGACGTGCCGGATTACGATGCCGAAGACTGGCCGCAACCCCGCCACGACGGCGCCGACTCCGACAGCTGGCGCGACCGCCATGCCGCCGAACCCGAGTCGTTGCAGAATTACCTGCTCTGGCAACTGCGCCTCGCGCGGCTTTCGGATGCCGATTTTGCGATCGGCTCCGCGCTGATCGACAGCATCGACGACAACGGCTACCTGATTGATGATGTGCACGCCATCGCCGCCGGCCTGGCGCCGGAACTGTCGGTGGATGCCGACGAAGTGGAGGCGGTGCTGCATTGCATCCAGACGTTCGACCCGCTGGGCGTCGGCGCGCGCACGCTAGCCGAATGCCTGGCGCTGCAACTGGCCGCCTATGCCGATGCGACGCCCGGCAAAGCGGCTGCGCAAGTTATCGTCGCCGGGCACCTCAACGCCCTCGCCGACGGCCAGCGCAAACAGATCCAGGCAGAACTCAATCTGGACGACACCGAAATGGCCGCGGCCGAAGCCCTGATCCAGAGCCTCGACCCGCACCCGGGCGCCGGCACCGGCGGCACCACTGCCGGATACGTCGTTCCGGACGTGCTGGTGACCCGCCGCAACGGCCGCTGGCAGTGCGGGGTCAATCCGGAGATCGCGCCTCGGCTGCGCATCAACCCGCTGTACGAACGCTGCCTGCGCGACCACCGCGGCGACCGCGACCAGGCACCGTTGCGCCAGCAGCTCGAGGAAGCCCGCTGGCTGCTGCGCAGCCTCAAGATGCGCGGCGAGACGCTGATGCGCGTCGCAAACGCCATCGTCGAACACCAGCAGGACTTCTTCGACTTCGGCGAAGAAGTCATGAAGCCGCTCGGCCTGCGAAGCATCGCGGAGCGGCTGGAGATGCACGAATCCACCATCTCGCGCGTCTGCGCGAACAAGTGGATGGCCACCCCGCGCGGGGTGCTCGAATTCCGCTATTTCTTCTCGAACGCCGTGTCGAATGGCAATGACGAAGACCATTCGGCGACGGCGATCCGGGCGATGATCCGCAAACTGATCGGCTCCGAAAATACCAAGAAGCCACTAAGCGACAGCCGAATCAGCGCGGTTCTGAAAAGCAGGGGGGTCGATGTGGCTCGCCGCACCGTTGCGAAATATCGCGAGTCGCTGTCCATCCCTCCATCTCACCAACGGAAGGCTCCCTGAAGCGAAAGCAAGGAGATACTTATGGAAATGAACCTGACCGGACGTCATGTCGACATCAGCCCGTCACTGCGCGGCTACGTGGACGACAAGCTTGGCCGCATCGAGCGTCATTTCGACGATGCCACCGATATTCACGTAATATTGTCGGTTGAAAAGCTGCGACACAAGGCGGAAGCCCGCCTCAATGTGCCGGGCAGCGAGTTGTTCGCCGATGCCGTCGAGGAAGACATGTACGCGGCCATTGATCAATTGGTCGACAAACTCGATCGCCAGGTCCGCACGGTCAAGGAAAAGAGAACCAACCACCATCCTCACGGCTGATTAAGCCTAACCGTTAACCCGCCGGCTGTCGCGCGCCGACAGCCGGCGTTACTTTTGGGGCGAGAGCCTGATGAATCTGAACGAATTGCTCATTCCGAGCCGGGTGCTGGCCAATGCCAAGGCCGAGAGCCGCAAGCGCGCACTCGAAGTCCTGAGCCAGTTGTTGAGCAAGGACCAGCCGGAACTGATGCAGGCCGACGTCATGCGCAGCCTGGTCGCGCGCGAGCGGCTCGGAAGTACGGCCATCGGCAGCGGCATGGCAGTGCCGCATGGTCGTGTGACGGGTATCGACCGCGCCATCGGCGCGCTGATCCGGCTGAACGAACCGGTGGACTATGGTGCGGAAGACAACGCGCCGGTCGACCTGATGTTTGCGATGCTGGTGCCGCAGGAATGTTCGCGGGCCGACGCCGAACTGGTATCGCGGGCGACTTTGCATTTGAGCGATCCCGAAGTCTGCCGCTGCATGCGCGCCGCCAAAACCAGCAAGGCACTCTATGAGTGCTTCGAAAATCCGGCTGACAACATTCATGATCTGCGCGCGGGGCTGCGCGCTTGAAGCTCGTTATATTAAGCGGCCTGTCAGGCTCCGGAAAATCCGTCGCCCTGAACATGCTTGAGGATCTCGGCTATTACTGCATAGACAACCTGCCGATCACGCTGATCGGAAGCGTCGCCCAGGCGACCATTCTTACCGGAGAAGCGCAGTTCGCGCTGATGGCGCTTGGCGTCGATGCACGCAACCGCGGCGAAGACATCGCCGCGCTGGCGGATGCCGTTCATCAACTCCGCGACGCCGGCGTGAGTTGCGACCTGGTCTTTCTGCACGCGGCGGAAGAGAAGCTGGTCAAACGCTACAGCGAAACGCGCCGCCGCCACCCGCTGTCGCGCAACAACATGTCACTGCGCGACGCCATTCGCACCGAGCGCGACCTGCTCGCGCCGGTGGCCGAACACGCCGACCTTACGATCGATACCACCGAAACCAGCATCCACGACCTGCGCACGATGATTCGCGAGCGCGTCCACCGAACGCACCAGAACGCGCTGTCGATCCTGATCGAATCTTTCGCCTTCCGCCACGGCGTCCCCGCCGACGCCGACTTCGTATTCGACGCCCGCTGCCTGCCCAACCCCTACTGGGACCTCAAGCTGCGTCCATACTCGGGCCGCGAACCGGCGGTAATCGAATTTCTCGAAGCCCAGCCGGAGGTCGAGGAAATGCTCGCCGATATCGGCGCCTACCTCGACAAGTGGATTCCCCGCTTCGAAGCCAACGACCGCAGCTATCTGACCGTCGCGATCGGCTGCACCGGCGGGTTCCACCGTTCGGTGTATCTGGCCGAACGTCTGAGCGAACGGCTCCGCACTACGCACGAAAACGTCATCGTCCGACATAACGAAGTCGACTGAGACGCGTCACCGACCGGCTGGCGAAGCAGGCGCCGGGGCCTCGGCCATCCCCAGAAAATCCCGCACTCGAATCTGGTTCGCCATGCCATCGCGATAGCCGAGTTCGGTCAGTTCCTGACAGAACGAACCGCTGAACAGCAGGTAGCTGATGAGCTGGTTGCCGTCGGCGCGGTGGGCGCCGATGCGTTTCAGCAGCACGTTGACCGAGTGCGGGAACTCGTGGCGATGGCGGTCCGCAATCTCGCTGATGTCGCGGCTCGGCGCGATCACCAGCGTATCGATGATGCGCAGATTCGGCGTCTCGGCGTCGCGCGCCGCCTGCGGCATGTGCTCGTAGGTCTGGTTGACGCGCATCAGGCGCTCGAGGTCGGTGTACAGGCTGTCCATGAACAGCGTGTCGAGCACGTAGCCGGCGATCTCGCCGAAGCTCGGATATACCGGCCCGGGCCGCCGCCTCAGCACTTCGTTCGGCTGCTCGTTGCGCACCGCGATGATCAGCAGCTTTCCGGCGCCAAGATGAATGGCCGGGCTGAGCGGCGCACCCTGGCGCATCGAGCCATCGCCGAAGTACTCTGTTTCGATCGCCACCGACGGGAAAATGATCGGCAACGCGATCGAGGCCATGATGTGGTCAAGGCCGATCGCTGAGCGCCGCCCTTCGCGGCGTTCGCGGCTCCACGGCTCGATGCCGCTCGCGCCATTGTAGAAAGCCACGGAACGTGCCGAGGTGTATCCCGATGCCGTAATTGCCAATGCGCGCAGCGCACCGCTGGCAATGGCACGCTCGACCTCGGTGAACCGGATGCTCCGTTGCAATAACTGCCGCAGCGGCGAGTTATCGAGCAGTGCCCGCGGGATGTGACGGCCGGAGCCGCCATGAACCAGCGTCGCGAGCCAGCGAACTGTCGTGCTCAACATCGTCCAGAAATCCGCGCGATAAACCTGCTTGACGGACAGGTTCTCCCAGATGCCTGCGAGCAGCGCCGCGCCGTCGTGGAATTCGGTTGCATGCGAGGCCATCTTGGCGGCATTAATCGCGCCGGCGGACGTGCCGGTAATAATCGGGAACGGATTGGGCGTGGTCTCCGGCACCAGGTCGGCGATCGCCTTGAGCACCCCGGCCTGATAGGCGGCACGCGCCCCGCCGCCCGGCAGCACCAGCCCGCAGGGACCGCCGGTGCCTGCTTTTATACCGTTAGTCGCTTGATCCATCGCCCTTTTTCCCCTGGCGGTTCGCTTCACCCGCCGCATTAAGTTACATTAGCAGCCCGATTCATACCCGGTGCGGCGATGTTCGCTCATCACCATACCGGCACGGCGCGCCGCATCGTGCTGGTCAACGTCAAGGGTGGCTGCGGCAAGACCACGCTGGCCACCACACTTGCGGCCTGGTACGCCGCTGCCGGCCGCTCGACCTGTCTGCTGGACATGGATCCGCAGGGCTCGAGCAGCGAATGGCTGAACATGCGTCCGGCCGATCGACCGCCGATTGCCGGCGTTTGGGCTCACCAGCGCGCCAGCGGCTTGACGCGCAGCTTTGCACTGCGGGTACCGCCGGCAACCGAGCGGCTGATCATCGACACCCCGGCCGGGCTCACGCGCACGCAACTCGGCGACATTACCCGCGGCGCGGATGCGGTTATCGTACCGGTGCTGCCCTCGGCCTTCGATATTCGCGCCTCGTCGCGCTCCATCGGCGAACTGCTGCTCGCCGCGCGCACGCTGCAACGGCAGCATCGGATAGCCGTGGTGGCCAACCGCGTGCGCCGGAATACGCACGTCTACGACGCGCTGACGCGCTTTCTCAACAGCCTCACGATTCCATTCGTTGCGTCGCTTCGCAACACGCAGCATTACGCACTGGCCGCCGAGCAAGGGCTCGGTATCCACGAGCTCGATTCGCGGCGGGCGCGCGCCGACAAGGCGCAATGGAAGCCGCTGATCGACTGGCTGGAAGGCGGGCTCGCGGCCACGGCGCCTAACCGGCCGGCTCGAGCACCAGCAAATGCTCCGTCGGGCCGGGCAGGAACGGTACCGGCTTGCCCGCAGCCCAGGCCGTGAACTCGTCGCCGTAGAACGGCGACATCGGATGCCCGCTTTGCCCGCCGGGCAATTCCATGATGCCCTCGTCTTCCTCGCCGGGCGCAACTGCCATCCGCATTGACGCTCCGAACGACACATCCTGCACGCGCGGCATGTCGATGTCGCCCGGCAATTCGACCGCCGGCATATCCAGCCATGCCGACAGCAGCGGCACCGCCTGGCTCAGCGGATGGCGCACCCGTACGGTATTGCGCCGGCCCCAGGTGAAATGCTCAAACCCGGTTTCCGGGTCGCGGAAGTCGGCAATGATTGAATCGACCGTCGCCAGCATCAGCGCGTTCCAGCTTGAATAAGCCGGGTCGAGCAGATTCGCTGGCTGCTGTTCGACCAGCGTCCACAGCGAACCCTCGAACTGCGACAGCGCCGGCGGCTCGAAGTCCGGATATTTCGCCCGCACCGGCGCGAGCAGCGCGCCCAGCACCCGGCTGCGCAACCGCTCGTGAAACAGGCGTACCAGCCGGTATCCGACCGAGTCGACACTGGCGTGGCCGCCCCAGCCGGCGACGTAGCGGCGAAATTCCGCGCGGCGCGGGTCGGCGGCGGCCGCCTCCGGCGTGATCAGGCGCAGCAGCAACCGCTGCCAGCGATCCAGGAATCGCGCGCGGTCATCCAATTGAATTTGCAGCATATCAACCGGCGTCGCAGCGGTCAGCGGTTTGAGATCGACATGAATCTGCTGCGCCCGCGCGCCCAGCGCATAGCCGCCGTCCCCCATTTTGGCAAGGCCCTTGCCGCCGATGACGCGATTGTTGGCCGTCCAGACGAGGCCGCCGTCCGGGTTGACGATGCGCGGATACTCATCCGGCGCCAGCCAGCCGCGCCAGCCGTTGTTGCCGTCGGCCCAGGAACTCGGCAATGACGGGTCGTAGCCGCCGACCCGCCGCGGAATGCGGCCGGTCAGTGTCCAGCCGATGTTACCTGCCGCATCGGCGACAGCCAGATTCAGCTCCGGCAGCCCCGCGCGTTGCGCGATGCCGACCGCCTCCTCCACGGAATGCGCACCGAGCAGTTGCCAGATCGCGAGATTGGTCGCCGACGGTTGCTCGGCCACCCAATGCACCGCGAGCAGATTGCCCGCGGGCCCCTTACCGATGACCGGGCCCCAGATCGTATCGCGCACGGTCAACGTCACGTCGGCCGCGCCGCTGACATGGATGACTTCGTCATGCACGTCGAACGGACGCCAGCCATCCGGCGTCCGGTAGTGCTCCGGGTGTTCCGGATCGGTGTCGATCTTCACCAGATCGACCCAGTCGCCGTCGGCATTGGTAAAGCCCCAGGCGATATGGCCGTTGCTGCCGGCGACCAGCCCCGGCACGCCCGGCAGCGTCAGGCCGGTGGCGTCGATACGCTCGTGCGGCGGCTTGAGCTGGGTGAATATCAGCCGCACCCGGTACCAGATGGGCGGTACGCCAAGATGCAGGTGCATGTCGTTAGCCAGCAGCGCCGCATCACCGGCGGTGCGGGACCCGGCTACCGCCCAGTTATTGCTGCCGGCGAAGTGGCGGCGCGGCGGGACCAGGGCGGCCACCGGTGCCGTGTCACGCTTGCGAAGATCGACGGCGTCCGGACCGGGCACCGGCGGCGCCTCGAGCAGCCCGCCCTCGATCGGCGCGTCCCACTGGGTGCCGGGTGGCGTCAGGAACCGGTAGAGCGCCGGCGGCAGCGCCAACTGCATCGCCGCCAGTGCCTGCTCACGGCTGTCGTTCGCATCCTGCAAGTCGAAGTACATTGCCATGATCGCCAGGATCGAATCGGCGGGCTGCCAGGGCTCCGGCTGCTTGCGCAGCAGCAGGTACTCGAACGGCCAAACGTCGAGCGCGGACAGACCTTCGTTCACGCCGAGCGCATAGGCGCCGATCAGCGCGCGCTGGCGGTCCGGCAGCAGGCGCAACACCTGTTTCGCGACCGCCCGCATCCGGAACAGACGCCGCCGGCGATCGTGATCGACGATGGCTTGCGCCGGACCCGCCAGTTCCGCCAGCTCGCCCGCCGCCGCCCGCCGCAGCAGGTCCATCTGAAAGAACCGGTCCTGCGCCTGGACGTAGCCCAGCGCGCGCGCCGCGTCCAGTTCATTGGCGGCCGTAATGGTCGGCACCCCGCTGTCGTCACGCTCAACCTTGACGGGGGCAGTCAGCCCAACGAGTTGCACCTGGCCGTCGAGCTGCGGCAGGCTGCCGCGCAGCAGGCCATAAACGGCACCGCCGGCCAGCGCCAGCCCCGCGATGATGCTCACACTCGTCCATAACGCGGTGCGCTTCAGCCAGCGCAGCGCCTTGCTGCTGTAAAGAGTTTTGCCCGGAAGCTTGTTAGTAGCGGCCACCGCGGAATCTTAACCGCTCCGGTCGCGGACAAAAAGAGAGGGGCGAAAGCCCCTCTCCGGTCGAACGTCAGGCCGCTATTCAGCGCGAGATGCTGGAACTGCTCGACGTGGTGTCGCGGATCGCAAGATGTACCTTGATCTGCTCGCCCTGGTTGAGCTGTTGCAGCGACGACTGCGGGAACTGCAGCACCAGCTGTTCGCCATCGCTTTCCACCTCGACGGTGCCGTTGCTCTGGTCGACGTTCTGCACGGTCGCCTGCATGGTGTGCGAGCCGTCCCAGTTGCCGCTCTGGCTCATGCCACTGCTCATGCCGCCCTGGCTGCTCATCGACGTACTGCCGCTCGTGCTGCCACCGGCCATTGAACTGCCGCCCTGCATGCTCGTCGAGGACTGGCCGCTCATTTGCGAGCCGGACGAGGCATTAGCCGTTGCGTAAGCAAGCTCGACCGTGACCTGGTCGCCCTCTTTCACGTTCTGCAGCGCGCTGGCCGGGAAATGCAGCTTCAGCTGCTCGTTATCCTGCGCGGACAGTTCCACGAGGCCTTTCTCGTGATCGACGCTCTGCACCTGACCCTGGATCGTGTGCTGACCCTGCCATTGCATGTTGTTCGACATTTGCGTCATTTTCTGCTGGTAATCGCTGTGATCGCTGGCCATTGCGGTCGCCGGCAGCGCCAGCGGCAGACTCAGCGCCATCGCGGCACCCAGCAAAGCGGTGTGTGAGAGTTTCATAAATACCTCCGTGTACGTGTAGGAATCCGTTTTTCAGCCTAGACCAGCGGGATAGAGTCCGCAATCCTGTCATTGCCTAGGCTGGCCGGCAGTATGGGCGGCCCCGGTGGTCAGGCGCAGTGAAGCAGCGCAAACAATTACTGTCCGACTCTCATAATCTTCATGCTGTTGGTGCCGCCGCTGACACCGGTCATGTCGCCCTTGGTGAATATGGCGATGTCGCCCGCGGTTACATCGCCCAGCCGCTGCAACTCTTCGGCGGCAGCCTGCAGCACGCGGTCGGGATTGCCGTGAGACACATCGAAGCGCACGGGGTAGACGCCGCGATACAAAGTCACGCGGCGGCGCGTCGTGTCGTGCCGGGTCATGGCGTAAATCGGGATGCCCGAGCGCACCCGCGACATCCACAGCGCGGTCGAGCCGGACTCGGTCAGGGCGACGATGGCTTTGGCATCGACATGATTGGCCGTGTACATCGCGGCCATCGCGATGGCCTCGTCGATGCGCTCGATCGTGGCCTCGCGGCGCCGCCGGGACAGCGGCGACATGCGCTGAAGCTGTGCGCCGACGCACACCCGCGCCATCGCTTCGACCACTTTCACCGGGTACCGGCCCGCCGCGGTCTCGGCCGACAGCATGACGACGTCGGTCCCGTCGATGACGGCATTGGCGACATCCAGCACCTCGGCCCGCGTCGGAATCGGCGACGAGATCATCGATTCCATCATCTGCGTCGCCACGATCGAGATGCGGTTCATGTCGCGCGTCATGCTGATGATGCGCTTCTGCACCCCGGGCAGCTCGGCGTCGCCGATCTCCACGCCCAGATCACCGCGCGCGATCATCACGGCGTCGCTGGCGAGAATGATCTCTTCGATGTTGGTAATCGCTTCGCTGCGCTCGATCTTGGCGATCACGCCGGCTTCGCCGCCGGCCTCGTGCATCAGTTCGCGCGCAAGGTCGATATCGGCCGCCTCGCGCGGGAACGATACCGCCAGATAATCCACGCCCAGCGCCGCGGCCGTCCTGATGTCGCGACGATCCTTGCCGGTCAGCGCCTCGGCTGACAGGCCACCGCCGGCGCGGTTGATGCCCTTGTTGTTCGACAACTCGCCGCCGCTTTCGACGCGGCAGACGATGCGCGGCCCGTCGATGCGCTCGACCAGCATCGTGATCTGTCCGTCGTTGAGCAGCAGCCGGTCGCCGGCGTTGACATCATTCGGCAGGCTTTTATAGGTGATGCCGACCTGGTGTTCGTCGCCGGCGTCGTCAGCGAGTTCGGCGTCGAGCACGAACTCGGCGCCGTCCCGAAGCATGACCGGACCATTGGCGAACTTCGCCGTTCGGATCTTCGGACCCTGCAGGTCGGCGATGATGCCGACGTCTTTGCCGATCCGCGCCGACGCGGCGCGCACGGCCTCGACCCGGCGCGTATGTTCTTCGGCAGTACCGTGGGAGAAATTCAGGCGGACGGCATCGACGCCCGCACGAATCATGCTTTCGAGAACGTGCGGCGCGTCGGACGCCGGGCCGAGGGTGGCGAGAATTTTGGTGCGGCGCGGCATCGCGACTCCGATTGGCGATCGTGGGAGTCGCTACAGTCTAACGCGCCACCGGCTAATCGCGGAAGCGGGACTCCAGCATCGCGACCGCGGGTAAGGTCCTGCCCTCAAGAAACTCAAGGAACGCACCGCCGCCGGTGGAGACATAAGAAACCTTGTCGGCGATGTCGAACTTGTCGAGCGCCGCCAGCGTGTCGCCGCCACCGGCAATCGAGAACGCGTCGCTCGCCGCCACCGCCTGCGCCATCGCGCGGGTGCCTTCGCTGAACTGGTCGTACTCGAACACGCCGACCGGGCCGTTCCAGACGATTGTGCCCGCCGCTTTCAAATGCCCGGCGAGCGTTTCCGCAGTGTCGGGGCCGACGTCGAGAATCATTTCGTCGCGACCGACCGCGTCGACGGGACGCACGTCGGCTTCGGCGCTGGCGGAGAGTTCCGTCGCCACGACCACGTCCGTGGGCAACGGAATGTCGATGCCCCGCTCTGCTGCCGCCTCCATCAGGCTGCGCGCCTCGTCCACCAGATCCGCTTCGTGCAGCGAGCCTCCAACGTCGTGACCTGCGGCCGCGATGAAGGTGTTGGCGATGCCGCCGCCGACGATCAGCTTGTCGACCTTGTCCAGCAGGCTTTTGAGGACAGTCAGCTTGGTCGACACTTTCGCGCCGCCGACAATGGCGACCAATGGCCGCTTCGGTTCGGCCAGCGCGCGGCCCAGCGCGTCCAGCTCCGCGGCCAGCAACGGCCCGGCACAGGCGATCGGCGCGAACCGGGCGACGCCATGCGTCGACGCCTGCGCCCGATGCGCCGTGCCGAAGGCATCCATGACATAGATGTCGCACAGCGCTGCCATTTTCCGCGCCAGCGCCTCATCGTCTTCCTTTTCGCCGGCCAGAAAACGCACGTTTTCCGCCAGGAGGACCTCGCCCGGCTCGATCTCGACGCCGTCGATCCACTCGGGCGAGAGGCGCACCGGACTGTCGAGCAATTCACCGAGGCGCTCGGCCACCGGCTTCATCGAAAACTGCGGATCGAACTGCCCCGCTTTCGGCCGGCCCAGATGCGACACCAGCAGCACGCGCGCGCCGGCATCGCGCGCAGCACGAATCGTCGGCAGCGCGGCCCGCAGCCGGGCGTCGTTAGCCACCGCACCGTCGTCGTCGAGCGGCACGTTCAAATCCTCGCGGATCAGCAGGCGCTGACCCGCGAGGTCGAGGGAGGACATTTTGAGGATCAAGTTGGACATCGTTCTTCTGGTTAGTGGTCAGTGGTTAGCGGTTAGTGGAAGAGGCGAGGAGGCTTTCGGATTTCTTACCGCTGACCTCTTACCACGAACCGCTTACCGGGCGGCGCAGCCGCCCTATTTCGCCTTCAACACCGCCAGCGTCGTATCCACCATCCGGTTCGAAAAACCCCACTCATTGTCATACCACGAGCACGCCTTCACCAGCTTGCCGTCGGGGCTGACCTTGGTCATCGTCGCGTCATAGATCGACGACAACGGATTGTGGTTGTAGTCGGTCGAGACCAGCAGTTCCTCGGTGTAGCCGAGCACGCCCTTGAGCGGCCCAACGGCTGCTTCCTTCATCACCCGGTCGATCTCTTCCTTGCTGGTGGCGCGTTCGGTGCTGATGGTCAAATCGACGATCGACACGTTGATCGTCGGCACGCGCATCGCATAGCCGTCGAGCTTGCCGTCCAGTTCCGGCAGCACCAGGCCGATGGCCGCGGCGGCGCCGGTCTTGGTGGGGATTTGCGACTGCGTAGCCGAACGGGCGCGGCGGATATCCTTGTGGAAGACATCCGTCAGCACCTGGTCGTTGGTGTACGAATGGATCGTGACCATCAGGCCGGCGACGATGCCGAAGCTGTCGTTCAGCACCTTGGCGAACGGCGCCAGACAGTTGGTCGTGCACGAAGCGTTGGAAATGATCGTGTCGCTCGCCTTGATCGCCTGGTGGTTGACGCCGTAAACGACGGTCGCGTCCACGTCCTTGCCGGCCGGCGCCGAAATAATGACCTTTTTCGCGCCGCCCTTCAGATGCGCGCTCGCCTTTTCACGGTTTGCGAATAGGCCGGTGCATTCGAGCACCGCGTCGACGCCCAGATCGCCCCACGGCAGCTTGGCCGGATCGCGCTCGGCGAACACCTTGATATGGTCGCCGTTGACGACCAGATCGTTGCCCTCGACCTTCACCTCGCCGGGGAAACGGCCATGGGCGGTGTCGTAGCGCGTCAGGTGCGCGTTGGTTTCCGCATCGCCCAGATCGTTGATCGCGACGATCTTCAGGTCATTCGCGTGACCGGATTCGTACAGCGCGCGCAGGATGTTGCGGCCGATGCGTCCATAGCCGTTAATTGCGATTTTTTTCATACCTCGACTTCCTTCTCAGACAATAAGCCCTCCACCGTCGCGATCACGTTGTCGACGGTGAATCCAAAATGTTCGAACAGCGCCGGCGCGGGCGCCGATTCGCCGTAATGGTCGATGCCGATGACGCGGCCGCGCGTGCCGACGTAGCGATACCAGAAATTGGTGACGCCCGCCTCAATCGCAACGCGGGATTCGCAGTCCACCGGCAACACCTCCTCGCGATAGGCCGCGTCCTGTGCATCGAACACATCGGTGCAGGGCATCGATACGACTCGCGCGGCGATATTCCGGCGCGCCAGCGCCTTCGCCGCATCAACGGCAAGCTGCACCTCGGAGCCGGTCGCGATCAGGATCACGTCCGGCGTTTCCGGCGTGTCGACCAGTATATAGCCGCCGCGACCGATGGCGCCCAGCGTTTTGGCATCACGCTGCTGCTGCGGCAGGTTCTGACGCGTCAATGCCAGCGTCGTCGGCCCGTCGCGCCGTTCGATCGCCGCCTGCCACGCCGCCGCGGTCTCGGCGCTGTCGGCCGGGCGCCAGACGCTCATGCCGGGCATGATGCGCAGGCTGGCGACGTGCTCGATCGGCTGGTGCGTGGGGCCGTCCTCGCCGAGGCCGATCGAATCGTGCGTCATCACGAAGATGCTGCCGATCTTCATCAGCGCCGCGAGGCGCATCGCGTTGCGCGCGTAATCGGAAAACGTCAGGAACGTGCCGCCGTAGGCGATGAAGCCGCCGTGCACGGTCAGGCCGTTCTCGATCGCGGCCATCGCGAATTCGCGCACGCCGTAATGCAGGTAGTTGCCGGTCATGTCGGCCGCGGTGATGGCTTTCGTGCCGGACCAGTTGGTGTTGTTCGAGCCGGTCAGGTCGGCGGAGCCGCCGATCAGTTCGGGCAGGCACGGCGCAACCGCCTCGATGGCCGCGCCGGAGGCCTTGCGGGTGGCCTTGGCGGATTCCGTCGCGACCGCCTCGGACATCATCGTCTCGGCACATTCCGCCCAGTTCTCCGGCAACTTGCCGGCGATGCGCCGTTCGAATTCGGCGGCCAACTCAGGATGTGCCTTTGAATACGCGGCGAAGCGATCGTTCCAGTCCTGTTGCAACGCCTGGCCGCGCTCGCGCGCATCCCAGGCCTGGTAGATCTCGGCCGGCACCTCAAAAGCGGCATGCGGCCAGCCCAGCGCCTCGCGCGTCGCCGCAATTTCATCTGCGCCCAGCGCCTCGCCGTGCGCCTTGGCGGTACCCTGCCGGGTCGGCGCACCCCAGCCGATGATGGTCTTGCAGCAGATCAGCGTCGGCCGATCCGTTTCGGCACGCGCCGCCTCGACCGCTTCGCCGATCGCGTCGCTGTCATGGCCGTCGACATCGGCAACCACATGCCAGCCATAGGCGCGGAACCGCCCCGGCGTGTCGTCGCCGAACCAGTCGGCCACCTCGCCGTCGATCGAAATACCGTTGTCGTCGTAGAAGCAGATCAGCTTGCCGAGCTTGAGCGTGCCGGCAAGCGAGCAGGCCTCGTGCGACAAGCCTTCCATCAGGCAGCCGTCGCCGAGAAAAACGTAGGTGTAGTGATCGACGATCTCGTGATCCGGCCGGTTGAACCGCGCGGCGAGCAATTTCTCGGCCAGCGCCATGCCGACTGCCGCGCCGATCCCCTGCCCCAGCGGCCCGGTCGTCGTCTCGACGCCCGGCGTCATGCCGTATTCCGGATGCCCCGGCGTCATCGAGCCGAGCTGGCGGAAGCGCTTGATTTCGTCCATCGGCAGCGCGTAACCCGACAGATGCAGCAGCGAATACTGCAGCATCGTGCCATGGCCGTTCGACAGCACGAAACGGTCCCGGTCCGGCCAGCGCGGATCGACCGGGTTATGGCGCAAATAGCCGCGCCACAGCACCTCGGCGATGTC
>DASSNT010000008.1:0-9400 GCA_035701285.1 Gammaproteobacteria bacterium
CTCGGCGGCGGCTCGATTCGTATCCACCGCGAGGACATGCAGTCGGCGGTGTTCCGCCTGCTCGGCATCAGCGATGAAGCCGCGCAGGAAAAATTCGGCTTCCTGCTCGAAGCGCTCAAATACGGCGCGCCGCCGCACGGCGGCATCGCCTTCGGCCTCGACCGGCTGGTGATGCTGCTGAGTGGCGCGCCCAACATTCGCGAAGTCATCGCCTTCCCGAAGACGCAGACGGCCTTCGATCCGCTGACGGATGCACCCGCCACGGCCGATGAAGTGCAGTTGCGCGAGTTGAATCTGAAGCTGCGTAATCTTGCTACCAAGCCATAAGGTAGGCCGGCATAAGGCCGAAGCCGTTGCCGGCAAGATGCCCGGAATGTCCGGCTACGCCGAACTTATCCCGGCCTGCATTGACGCGCATTTCGAATGCGCATAGAGTTGCCGAAACGCGGCGAGGACAAAATTATGCAGCCAAATTCACAGCGGGTTCAGAAGCGGCCGGTCAACCTGACCGTCAATGATGAACTGTTGCAAGCAGCGCGGGCGCGGCACATCAATCTGTCCGCGACCCTTGAATCCGCGTTGCGAGAGGAACTCCGGCAAGCGGAACAACAGCAGTGGCTGGAAGAGAACCGAGAAGCCATCAAGAACTACAACCGGTTCGTCGAAGAAAACGTTTTCCCCGGGCTCGAAAGGATGTTTTGATGGGCCAATTCGCCGTACACAAAAACAAAAATCCGAAGACCTGCAAACAATATCCGTTCCTTCTTGATGTGCAATCCGATCTGCTGAGTGATCTGCAGACGCGGGTAATCGTGCCGCTTGCCCCTCAATCCGTCGCGGAGGGCGCGGCGCAGAAAAGGCTGACTCCCGTCGTTCATATACACGGCGAGTCGTATCTTTTAGTCACGCCTCGGCTGGCGGGCATCGAAACATCCTCCATTGGCGCCGCCGTTGCGGATCTCGGCCGCTACAGGAATGACATCATCGCGGCGCTGGATTTCCTCGTCACCGGTATCTGACAACTCTGCTATCCTGACAGTGTATGTCAGGGAAGACCATCATCGTAGTCGGCACGTCCGCCGGCGGGCTGTCCGCGTTGCGCACGCTGGTGGCGGGGCTGCCCGCCGATCTTGCCGCGCCGGTCTGCATCGTGCAGCACATCGGTCGGCACCGGAGCGAGCTGGCCGCCATTCTCGACCGGGTGGGGCCGCTGCCGGTCGCCGAGGCCGCGGATGGCGCGCGGCTGGCTAACGGCCGGATTTATGTCGCGCCGTCCGACCGCCATTTGCTGATTTCAGACGATCATGTGCACCTGACACGCGGCCCGAAGGAAAACTTCGCCCGCCCGGCCATCGACCCGCTGTTCCGTTCGGCCGCCGAAACGTATGGTGCGGGCGCGATTGGCGTGATTCTCACCGGTAATCTGAACGACGGCACCGCGGGGCTTTACGAAATCAAACGGCGCGGCGGGACGACGGTGGTGCAGATGCCACGCGACGCCGAAAATCCGGACATGCCGCAGAGCGCGCTGACGCACGTCGAAGTCGATCACTGCGTGCCGGTGGCGGACATGCCGGCGCTGCTCGCGCGGCTTGCCGCCGGCGCGGCCGGGATAACGAAGGAGGTGACGCCCGCAATGGATAACGAAACGCTGGAGCGCCCGGTGGCGCTCACCTGCCCCGAGTGCGGCGGCGCGCTCCGCCGTGGCGAGATCGGGACGCTGACGCAGTATCGCTGCCACATCGGCCACAGCTACACCGCCGAAACCATGGCGGCCGCGCAGTTCACCGAGATGGATCGTGGCATCGAAACGGCGCTGCGCTGTTTGAGCGAGCGCATCGAGATGTGCCGGCAGATGGCTGAACGCGCTGGCGGCGCCCCGGACAGGGACGGCTGGACCGCAGCGATGCGCCAGGCCGAGGAGCGGGCCGGCGAGATGGAGCAGTTCCTGCGGCGGGATTGGCTGTCGCCGGACAGTTAGAGAAGCCAGGAATCGAGGGTGGGAGCGGCTGCCAGCCGCGATCGCCAGCCGCCAAGTCGAAAAATCGCGGCTGGCGGGCAGCCGCTCCCACCAAATCGCATTCCCTCTATTCTTCCGTTGCATTGCCCCGGCAGGCAGCCCACAATGTCAAGCCCGCAGGGAAGGGAACCAATGCAGAACGACGGCCACGAATCTCCCGCAAGCAAGCAAGCAAGCAAGCAAGCAAGCAAGCAAGCAAGCAAGCAAGCAAGCAAGCAAGCAAGCAAGCAAGCAAGCAAGCAAGCAAGCAAGCAAGCCTGACGTGAACCCGCCCGAGCCATCCCCACCGTTGATCGTCGGCATCGGCGCTTCGGCCGGCGGGCTTGAAGCGTTCCGCACGTTTTTTCGCCATATGCCGGCCGACAGCGGCATGGCCTTCGTGCTAGTCCAGCATCTCGATCCCGACCACGACAGCATGCTGGTCGAGCTGTTGCAGCGCGAAACCGACATGCCGGTCGCGGAAGCGGACGACGGCGCGGCCGTCGAGGCCGACCACGTATTCGTGATTCCGCCCAACGCCAGCCTGACCATCGACGCCGGCCGGCTCGGCATCGAGGAGCCCGCGCCGCCGCGCGCGCAGCGCCGGCCTATCGACACCTTCTTTACCGCACTCGCCGAGGACCAGGGCGAAAACGCCATCTGCATCGTGCTGTCCGGCACCGGCAGCGACGGCACCCTCGGCGTGCGCAAGATCAAGGAGCATGGCGGCTACGCGCTCGCCCAGGCCGGCGCCGACAGCCACGCGATGGAAGGCATGCCGCACAGCGCCGCGGCCACCGGGCTGGTCGATGAGGTTCTCAAAATCGAAGCGATGCCGGACAAGCTCGCCGGCTACCGCAGCCATCTGCACGCGGCCGCCGCCCACAAGGACAGCGACGGCACCCGCACCGACGCGCGCGAGCATCTGGATGCGATCTGCGCGCTGCTGCACGAGCGCGTCGGCCACGACTTCAGCCAGTACAAGGACAAGACGCTGACCCGCCGGGTGCAGCGGCGCATGCAGGTACTGCAGGTCGAGACGATGCCGGACTACCTCAAGCGGCTGCAGAAGGAGCCGGGGGAAAGCGACGCGTTGTTCCACGAGTTGCTGATCGGCGTGACCCAGTTTTTTCGCGACGCCGACGCCTGGGAGGCGCTGCGCCAGCAGGTCGTCCCCGGGCTGTTCAAGGACAAGGGCGCGGGTGACGCAATACGCGTCTGGTCGCCGGGCTGCGCGACCGGCGAGGAAGTCTATACCATTGCGATGCTGCTGGGCGAAGCGCTGCGCGACCGCGACGTGCGCCCGCGCATCCAGATCTTCGGCACCGATGTCGATGACAATGCGGTCAATTTCGCCCGCACCGCGCGTTACAAGTCGCTGCCGGGCGTCGAACCGGAGCGACTGGAGCGCTGGTTCGTCGAGAACGGCGACGCGTACACGCCGGTCAAGTCGCTGCGTGAAATGTGCATGTTTTCGCCGCACGATCTGGTCAAGGACCCGCCGTTCTCAAAGCTCGATCTGATCTGCTGCCGCAACCTCATGATCTACATGAAGGCCGAGCTGCAGGACCGCGTGCTGCGCAAGTTCCATTACGCGCTCAGGCCCGACGGCTGGCTGTTCCTCGGCCAGGCCGAAGGCGTCAGCCGCCATGCCCGGCTGTTCGCCACCGCCAACAAGAAGCACCGCCTCTTCCAGCGGCGCGACGCGCCGACCCAGTCGATGCACGATTTTTCGCTGCCGGGCGTGGCGCCGTCGACGGACGCGCGCCGGCCGGCGCCGCGGCCGACGCGACGCTCGGAAGACGACCGGCTGGACCGTTACGCCCGCCAGGCGATGCAGAAATACTCGCCGGCCTACGTGGTGATCGATCGCCACCACGAGATTCTGCGCTTCTCCGGCGGCGAGGCCGGCCCCTATCTCGAACCGTCCGCCGGCGCCGCCAGCTTCAATCTGATCGGCATCACCCGAAAGGCGCTGCGTCCGGCGGTGCGCGCCGCGGTACAAAAGGCGTTCACCTCCGGCCGCGCGGCGATCCATGACAAGATCGCGCTCCGGGTCGATGGCGAAGCGCGCGCGATCACGGTGATCGCCGAACCGCTGGATGCCGACGACTCGCTCTGTGTCGTCGCGTTCCAGGATGCCGGTCCCGCCGAGTCGAACAAGCGCGACGACCAGGACGCCCAACCCGGCGTCGCCGAGCTGGAGCAGGAATTGCATACGACGCGGGTGCAACTCAATGCAACCATCAATGAACTGGAAGCGACCAACGAGGAGATGAAATCCGCCAACGAGGAGTACCAGTCGGTCAACGAGGAACTGCAATCGTCGAACGAGGAGCTGGAAACCTCGAAGGAGGAAATGCAGTCGATCAACGAGGAACTGCAGACACTGAACGCCGAACTGACCAGCAAGAACAGCGATCTCAACCGCGCCAACGGCGACTTGCAGAACCTGCTCGAAAGCACCGAGATCGCGACGCTGTTTCTCGACAACGATTTGCGCATCAAGTCCTTTACGCCCCGGATGCGCGAGCTGTTCCACCTGCGCGACGGCGACCGCGGCCGGCCGGTCACCGAGATCGTCTCCCGCCTCGATTACGCCGATATCAAGCGCGACGTCAAGGAGGTATTGCGCAACCTCGGCATGGCCGAGCGCGAAGTGCGCGTCGAGCACGCGGAGGCGACCTACATCATGCGCATCCGCCCGTACCGCACCGTGGACAACGTCATCGACGGCGTGGTCATTACCTTCATCGATATCACCGACCGCCGGCGTCACGAGGCCGAGCGCGCGCGGCTGGCGGCAATTGTCGAGTCATCCCAGGATGCCATCATCGGCCACACGCTCGACGGCACGATTACGAGCTGGAACGGGGCCGCCGAGCGTATCTTCGGCTATTCGGCCGACGAGGCAGTGGGCCAGCCGATCGCGATGCTGCTGACGGCGGATCAGAGCGACCTGCTGCCCGAGATGATCGAGCGGCTCAAGCGCGGCGAGTCGTTTTCGACCCAGGCCGACGTGGTTCGCAAGCGCCAGAGCGGCCGCAGGATAGACCTGTCGATGACGGTTTCGCCGGTCACCGATCGCGAAGGCGTCATGGTCGCCGCCTCGACTGTTGCGCGCGACATTTCCGAACGCCGCGAGTCCGAGGATCACCGCGACCTGCTGCTCCACGAGCTGAACCATCGCGCCAAGAACATGCTCGCCAACGTCCAGTCGATTGCGCTGCAGACGTTCAACAGCGCGCCGACGCCCGAAGCCTTCAAGGACGCGTTCAATTCGCGCCTCACCGCGCTGTCGCACACCCACGACCTGCTGATGCAGAGCAACTGGCGCGGCGCGGCGCTGGACGAACTCGTCGCCCGCGAACTCGCGCCGTATCACAACGACCGCCAGCGGCAATGGACCGTCAAGGGCAAGGCGATCAAGCTCAACGCCAAGGCGGCGCTGGCGCTTGGCTTAGGGCTTCACGAACTCGCCACCAATGCCGCCAAGTACGGTGCGCTGTCAAAGGAGGCGGGCTACATCGAGGTGAAATGGCAGACGCGCGGCGGCCGCCGCGAGGGCGAGCCGGCTGCGCTGCACCTGACCTGGGTCGAGCACGACGGCCCGGCCGTCGAGAAACCCGAGCGGCGCGGCTTCGGCTCACGGCTGATCGAGCAAGGCCTCGAATACGAACTGGACGCCGAGGTCAAACTGGAATTCAAACCGAGCGGCGTGCGCTGCACCATCGACGTGCCGCTGGACGCCGCGACACAGGATGGGTCCGACATGGAGATTTCATAATGGCCACCGCCCCGCAATCCGCGATCAACGGCATGCGCATTCTCATGGTCGAGGACGAAATGATGCTGGCGATGTCGCTGGAGGATCTATTGAAACTGCTGGGCTGCGAGGTGGTGAAGGCCGCGCGAGTCGCCAAGGCCGTGAAACTCGCCGAAACCGAGAGTGTCGATGGCGCGCTGCTCGACGTGAACCTTGCCGGTGAGCGGGTGTATCCGGTCGCGGCGGAACTCGACCGCCGCGGCATCCCGTTCGTGTTTATGACCGGCTACGATGTCGACCGACTGGACAGCGGTTATCACGGCCGCCCGGCGCTGCAAAAGCCATTTCAGATGGACGATATGGTGCGGGTGATGGCGGACGCTTTCGCGAGGCAATAACGTCCGCTCGTCTTCTTGTTGCGGCGGCAATCGGCCGGCGCTTGAAGTTTCTACGGCGAAAAAGTATTGTCCTCCGGCTGGCGGACGCCAGTGACGCGGCCGGGGGAGGCCTCCGCCCGGCCAGCGAAGGAGAGCAATGTCGAAATCGACTCGTGTACCGCGTGCCGGGCAACAGCCCCGGCAGCCGGGGCCGACGCCGCTGATCGTTGGGGTTGGCGCCTCGGCCGGGGGACTCAAGGCGTTTAAAACCTTTCTCGAGCACATGCCCGCCGACAGCGGCATGGGCTTCGTGCTGATCCAGCATCTCCCGGCGGACCGCCCCAGCGCGCTGGCCGAACTGCTGGCCGGACATACCGCCATGCCGGTGACGCCCGCCACCGACGGCGCCGCGGTCGCGCCGGACCATGTCTACGTGATCCCGCCCAATGCCACCCTCACCATTGCCGGCGGCCGGCTGCGGCTTGAGACGCCCGCACCCGAGCGGCCCAAACGTCATCCGGTCGACAGCTTCCTGAGTTCACTGGCCGACGACCAGGGCGAAAATGCCGTCGGCATCATCCTGTCCGGCCTGGGCAGTGACGGCACGCCCGGCGCCAAACACATCAAGGCGCGCGGCGGGCTGGTGCTGGCCGAGGCGGAGGCGGATCACGACGCGATGCAGGGGATGCCGCGCAGCGCGGCGTCGACCGGCATGGTCGATGCGGTGCTGCCGATCGAGGCGATGCCCGCGCGGCTGATCGAGCATTGCCGCCAACTTGCCAAGGCCGCCGACGAGAAGAATGCCGAGGGTCTGCGGCGCGATGCGTCCGGCCAGCTTGCGTCGATCATGGCGCTGCTCAATAAACGTTCCGGCCACGACTTCAGCCATTACAAGGAAAAGACGCTCACGCGCCGGGTCCAGCGCCGCATGCAGGTGCTGCAGATCGACACCATGGCGGCCTACGTCGAGCGCCTGCGGGATGATCCGCAGGAGTTCAAGGCGCTGTTCCGGGAGCTGCTGATCGGCGTGACCGAGTTCTTCCGCGATCCGCCGGCGTGGGACGCGCTGCGCGCGAGCGTCATCGCCAGGCTGATCGCCAACCGCGGCGCCGATGACACGATTCGCATCTGGGTGCCCGGCTGCGCCACCGGCGAGGAGGCCTATTCGATTGCCATTCTGCTGCGGGAGGCGCTCGAGCGCGAGCAGGTCGCGCCCCGCGTGCAGATTTTCGCCACCGATCTCGATGAGCAGGCGATCGCTGCGGCCCGTCGCGGACGCTACGCCGCACCGGTCCAGGGCCTGTCGCCCGAGCGGCTGGAGCGCTGGTTTACTCTTGAAGGCAAGTATGTCTCGGCGGTCAAGGATATCCGCGAGATGTGCACATTCTCGCGACAGAACGTCGCCAAGGATCCGCCGTTTTCAAACCTGGACCTGGTGTCGTGCCGCAACCTGCTGATTTATCTGGATACCGATCTGCAGGACAGCGTGCTGCGCCGGTTGCACTACGCGCTCAAGCCGGGCGGCTACCTGTTTCTGGGTATCTCGGAAAGTATTTCGCGCAGCGGCAAGCTGTTCGACGTGGTCGATGAAAAGCAGCATATCTTCCGGCGCGGCGACATGCTGCCGCAGCCGCTGCGGGACTTCGCGCTGCCCCGGCCGCTGCAACCAACCGGCCAGAGCGGTGCCGGTCTCGCGCGCCACACCGATGACCAGATCGACCGCCGCGTGCAACGCGCGATCGAAAAGCATGCCCTCGTCTATGTCGTGATCGACCGGCATCATGACATCCTGCGTTTTTCGGGCGGCGAGGCCGCGCTGTATCTCGAGCCGTCGCCGGGAACGGCGAGCCTCAATCTGTTCAGCATGCTTCGCCAGGCGCTGCGGCCGTCGGTACGCGCCGCGGTGCAGCAGGTGTTCGACAGCGGCCAGCCGGTTCGCGAAGACAACCTGACCATCGACGCGGACAGCCAGGCGCGCACCGTTTCGTTCTCGGCCGAGCCGGTGGCCGCCGACGGCGGCGATATCGAGCTGTGTGTCATCGTGTTTCACGATGCCGGCCCTGCGAAAGGCGACCCGATCACCGGCGATCATGCCGCTGCGGCACTGGAAAAGCAGGTGCGGGGCCTGAAGGCGCAGCTCGATCGCGCGCTCGCCGAGCTCGGGGTCAAGAACGAGGAAATCAAGTCGGTCACCGAGGAATATCAATCGGTGAACGAGGAGCTGCAGGCGGCCAACGAGGAGCTTGAAACATCCAAAGAGGAGATGCAGTCGGTCAACGAAGAGCTGCAGACGATCAACGCCGAAGTCAACGACAAGAACGGCCAGTTGATGCAGTTGAACAACGATCTGCGCAACCTGCTCGCGAGCACCGAGATCGCAACGGTCTTTCTCGACAACGACCTGATTATCAAGAGCTTCACGCCCGGCATCAAGAAGCTGTTCCACTTGCGTGACAGCGACCGCGGCCGGCCGCTGACCGAGCTGGTGCCGCGAGCGGATTATGCCGGTCTGCAGGACGACGTTGCGCGGGTGTTGCGCGACGGGATTGTGGTCGAACGCGCGGTCAATGTGCCCACGGCGCAAATGGTGTTTCTGATGCGCATTCGGCCGTACCGCACACAGGACGGCACCGTCGACGGCGTGGTGATCACGTTCGTCGATATCAGCGCGCGCTACCGCAAGAACCTGGCGCATCGCGACCTGCTGCTGCAGGAGCTGAGCCATCGGGTCAAGAACACGCTCGCCACCGTCGGCTCAATCGCGGCGCAGACGCTGAAGACATCGGCCACACTTGAGGCTTTCGAGAACCGGTTTTTCGGCCGCCTGAAGACACTGGCGCAGACCCACGACCTGCTGACCCGAACCGAGTGGCGCGGCACATCGCTGCGCGATCTGGTGCGGGCCGAATTCGCGGTGTACGGCAGCGACAAGGACAGGCGCTGGAAGCTGAAAGGCCCTGATGTGCAGCTCAACGCCAAAGCGGCACTGGCGGTGGGCCTCGCGCTGCACGAGTTGATGAGCAACGCCACGACCTACGGCGCGCTCACGACGCCGGTGGGCTGCATCGACCTTCACTGGCGCATCGACGGTGCCGAAGAGGATTGCGTTCTGCATCTCGACTGGGTGGAGCAGGGCGGGCCGCCGGTCGAAAAGCCGGCCCGGCCCGGGTTCGGCTTGCGGCTGATCGAGCAGGGCCTCGCCTACGAACTGGACGCCAATGTGAAGCTGGACTTTCATGCCGATGGACTGCGCTGCAC
>DASSNT010000009.1:0-47231 GCA_035701285.1 Gammaproteobacteria bacterium
ATTGCCGAGCAGGCCGACCGAGATCGGCTTGCCCTTATCCAGCGATTCGCGAATCATCGCCAGCGCCTCGTCAAGCGATTCCGCCTTTTTATCGAGATAACCGGTTTCAAGGCGCTTTTCGATCCGCGCCGGATCGACCTCGACCGCCAGGCACGACAGGCCGGCAAACACTGCAGCCAGCGGCTGCGCGCCGCCCATGCCGCCGAGACCGCCGGTGAGGAGCCATTTGCCGCTGGGATTGCCTTCATAATGCTGGCGGACGGCTTCGGCGAAGGTCTCGTAGGTGCCCTGAACGATGCCCTGCGAGCCGATGTAAATCCACGAGCCGGCCGTCATCTGACCGAACATCATCAGGCCTTTCTTGTCGAGCTCGAAGAAGTGATCCCAGTTGGCCCAGTTGCCAACGAGGTTGGAGTTGGCAATCAGCACGCGCGGCGCGTCTTCATGCGTGGTGAATACACCCACCGGTTTGCCGGACTGCACCAGGAGCGTTTCGTCGTTTTTCAGCCGCTTCAGCGTCGCGACGATCGCGTCGTAGCATTCCCAGTTACGCGCTGCGCGGCCGATGCCGCCGTACACCACCAGTTCTTTCGGTTTCTCGGCCACGCGTGGGTCGAGATTGTTCATCAGCATCCTGAGCGCCGCTTCCTGTTGCCAGCCCTGGCAGGTCATCTCCGGCCCGGTCGGGGCATGAATTTCGGTATCTCTGTAGCGGCTGGTCACGACGGGCTCCGTATTATTTGAACTGGGTTCCGGCCTTCGCCGGGAGGACATGAGAGTTTAACCCGAGCCGAAAACCTATGGAAATTACTACGAAGAAAGCCGTGCTACTTCGGTCTATACTCGGGAGTAGCGCCGAACTACGAATAATGCTAATGGTCAAGCCTTCCACAAAACAGCGCCGCCCTACCCGCGCCGAACTCAGCTTGCTGCAAGTGCTGTGGAGGCTCGGGCCGAGCACGGTACGCGAAGTTCACGAGGCGCTTCCGGAACGGGATACCGGCTACACGACCGTGCTGAAACTGTTGCAGATCATGCACGACAAGGAGCTGGTGACACGCGATGAGAGTCGACGGGCGCACGTCTATTCAGCCGCGCGCGGCCGCGGGCAGACGCAGCGGCAAATGCTGCGCGACTTTGTCGACAACGTTTATGAAGGCTCGGCGACGCGGCTGGCCGCGCAGGCGCTGGATGCGGCGAAATCGGTCGATCGGGACGATGTCGCGCGGTTGCGGCGGTCGCTGGAGGAGTTGGAAAGCCGGGTCTGATGGGGTGATCGAAGAATTCCCCCTCTAGCTCCCCCTTCCTCGCTTCGCGAGCAAAGGGGAGGACAAGAATTCGCCCCTCACCCTAGCCCTCTCCCCCTTGGCGGAGAGGGGACTGGATGGCCTTCCTTAGCCGATCCACTTCCTTGCGTTGCGGAACAGCCGCAGCCAAGGGCCATCTTCTCTCCACTCCGGCGGCTGCCATGAATGTTGCACGGCGCGGAAGACGCGCTCCGGATGCGGCATCGTGATGGTAAAGCGGCCGTCGGGCGTGGTAACGCCGGTAATGCCACCGGGCGAGCCATTGGGATTGGCGGGATAGGTTTCCGCCACGCCGCCGCCGTTGTTCACGTAGCGCAGCGCGACCAGGTTGTTTGTCTCGAGCCCGCCGCGATCGCCGCCGAGGCCAAACTCCGCCCGGCCCTCGCCGTGCGCCACGACGATCGGCATGACCGATCCGGCCATGCCATCGAACAGCAGCGACGGCGAATCCAGCACTTCGACCAGGCTCAGCCGCGCTTCGTATTGCTCGGAGCGGTTGCGGACGAAGTGCGGCCAGTGTTCGCTGCCGGGAATCAGTTCGCGCAGCGCGGACATCATCTGGCAGCCGTTGCAGGCGCCGAAGCCGAAGCTGTCGTCGCGGTTGAAGAAGGCTTCGAATTCGTCGCGCGCCCGGCTGTTGAACAGGATCGACTTGGCCCAGCCGCCGCCGGCGCCGAGCACGTCGCCGTACGAGAACCCGCCGCAGGCGGCGATGCCCTTGAAGTCGCGCAGGCTGGTGCGGCCTTCGAGGATGTCGCTCATGTGCACGTCGGCGGCTTCGAAACCGGCGCGGTCGAACGCGGCGGCCATCTCGATCTGGCCGTTGACGCCCTGCTCGCGCAGCACGGCGACGCGCGGCCGCGCGCCGGCGTTAACGAACGGCGCGGCGATGTCTTCATTGATGTCGAACGTCAGCGACGCGTGCAGGCCCGGATCGTCTGCAAGCCTGGCATCGAATTCTTCGCGCGCGCAATCGGGATCATCGCGCAGCGCCTGCATGCGATAGCTGGTCTCCGCCCAGGCGCGCTGCAATTCATGCCGCGTTGTCGAGAGCAACTCGCGCTCGCCCTTTCGGAACACCAGCCTGTCGTCTGTGCGCGGCGCGCCGATCGACTGAACGCAGTCGGCCAGGCCGGCTTCGCGGAACTGGTCGAGCACCGTGGCTTTGTCCGCCGCGCGAATCTGCACTACGGCGCCGAGTTCTTCGCTGAACAATGCGGCAGCGCCGTCGACTTCGATATCCGCGCCGCAGTGGCCGGCAAACGTCATCTCCGCCACGCAGGCGAACAGCCCGCCGTCGGAGCGGTCGTGATAGGCGAGCAGCTTCTCGTCGGCAGTCAGCGCCTGGATCGTCATGAAAAACTGCCGCAAGGGCTCGGGCTCGTCGCAATCCGGCGTCGCCCTGCCGATGCGCGAATGCACCTGCGCGAACACCGAGCCGCCCAGCCGGTTGCGGCCGCGCCCCAGGTCGATCAGCAGCAGTTCCGTATCGCCACAGTCGGTTCGCATCATCGGCGTCACGGTTTGGCGCACGTCGCCGACCGGCGCGAAGGCCGACACCACCAGCGACACCGGCGAGACGACGCTGCGGCTTTCGCCGTCGGCCTCCCACGCCGCGGCCATCGACAGGGAGTCCTTGCCAACCGGGATCGCCAGGCCGAGCGCGACGCACTGTTGCGAAATAGCCTGAACGGTATCGAACAGTGCCGCATCCTCGCCTTCGTTGCCGGCGGCAGCCATCCAGTTCGCCGACAGGCGTACGTTGCTCAAGGGCCCGACCGGTGCGGCAGCGATATTGGTCAGGGCTTCGGCGACGGCCATGCGCCCGGACGCGGGCGCATCGAGCACCGCGAGCGGGGTGCGCTCACCCATCGCCATTGCCTCGCCTGCGTAGCCCACGAAATCCGTCAGCGTTACTGCGACATCGCTCACCGGCACCTGCCACGGGCCGACCATCTGGTCGCGGTGCGACAGGCCGCCGACGGTGCGGTCGCCGATGGTGATCAGAAAGCTCTTGTCGGCCACTGCCGGGTGGCGCATCACGCGCAGCGCGGCGTCACCAATATCAATCAGGCTGTCAACTGTTTCGGGATCAAATTCGTCGCCGGCGAGCGCGCCGTGCTGCACGTCGCGCTGCATTTTCGGCGGCTTGCCGAACAGCGTCTCCATCGACAGGTCGACCGGGCGGTTGTCGAACAACGGGTCCGCGACCACCAGTTCCTCGTCGCCGGTCGCCTCGCCCAGCACGGCGAACGGGCAGCGTTCGCGTTCGGCCAGCGCGCGAAATTCGGCCAGCCGCTCCGGCATTACCGCGAGCACGTAGCGTTCCTGCGACTCGTTGCACCACAACTCCATCGGCGACAGGCTTTCGTCGTCGGCCGGAATCGCGCGCAGATCAATGCGCCCGCCGCGGCCGGCCGCTTCCAGCAGTTCCGGCACCGCGTTGGCCAGCCCGCCGGCGCCGACATCGTGAATCGACAGTATCGGGTTGCCGTCGCCACGCTCCCAGCAACGGTCGATCAGTTCCTGCGCGCGGCGCTGCATTTCCGGGTTACCGCGCTGCACGGAGGCGAAGTCGATAGTCTCGCCGGCTTCGCCGCTCGCGAGCGAAGACGCCGCACCGCCGCCGAGGCCGATCAGCATCGCCGGGCCGCCGATGACGATGACTTTGGCACCCGCCGGGATCGGCTGCTTCTCGACATGTGGTCCGCGGATATTGCCCATGCCGCCGGCCAGCATGATCGGCTTGTGATAGCCACGAATCCGGTTGCCGATCCGCTGTTCGAAGGTGCGAAAATAACCGGCGAGGTTCGGCCGGCCGAATTCGTTATTGAACGCGGCGGCACCGATCGGACCGGCGAGCATGATGTCCAGCGCCGATGCCATGCGCGCCGGCTTGCCATGGTCTTCTTCCCACGGCTGTGCGAATCCCGGGATCTTCAGGTTGGACACGGAAAAACCCACCAGGCCCGCCTTGGGTTTCGCGCCGCGCCCGGTCGCGCCCTCGTCGCGGATTTCGCCGCCGGCGCCGGTGGCCGCGCCCGGATAGGGCGAAATAGCGGTCGGATGATTATGCGTCTCCACCTTCATCAGCAGGTGGACGTCTTCTTCGCTGTAGCGATAACCGCCGTTGTCGCCGCCCGGGAAAAAGCGACGGGCGCGGTGGCCCTCGACCACGGATGCGTTGTCGCGATACGCTGACAGCACGCCCTCGGGACTTGCCGCATGCGTGGCCCGGATCATGCCGAACAGGGTTTCGTCGCGCGGTTTGCCGTCGATAATCCAGCTGCCGTTGAAAATCTTGTGGCGGCAATGTTCGGAATTGGCCTGCGCGAACATCATCAGTTCGCAGTCGGTCGGGTTGCGGTCACGGCGGGTGAAAGCGTCGACGAGATAATCGACTTCGTCGGCGGACAGGGCCAGGCCGAATTCGGCATCCGCCGCCAGCAATGCCTCGCGGCCGCGGCCGAGCACGTCGACCGTGACCAGCGGCCTGGGCTCCAGCGATTGGAACAGGCGGTCGGCTTCGGCAGTGTCGGCGACGACCATTTCGGTCATCGGATCGTGCAGCTCGCCGGCCAGCAGGCCCAGCGTTGCGCGGTCCACTGGCCTGGAGAATTCAAGGTAGTAAGCGGTGCCGCGCTCGATCCGGCGGATGCCGGTCAGCCCGCAGTTGCGGGCGATGTCGGTGGCTTTGCTGGCCCACGGTGAAATCGTGCCGAAGCGCGGTATCGCGAGCAGCAATTCGCCTTGCGGCTCAACCGCCGGTGCCGCCGGCCCGTACGTCAGCAGCCGACGAAGCACGGCGTCATCCCCGTTGCGCAGCTCGCCGCAAACGAGGTGCAGATATTCCGTGTGTATGCCGGTCAGCGCCGGCGCAATCGCCTGCAGGCGGGAACGCAACTTGTCGATTCGGAAGCCGGATAAGGCCGGTCCGCCGCGAAACCGGAATATGTGCTTATTCATTAATCCTCGTAATGCAGCAAACTCTCTACCGGGAAACGCGCGAGCTTGTCGCGCCCGTGCAAAAACCCCAGTTCGATTACAAATGCGCAACAGGCCACCACCGCCTGCTGCGATTCAATCAGCGCCGCCGTCGCCGCCGCAGTCCCGCCGGTGGCGATCAGGTCGTCGACGATTGCATAGCGATCGCCGGCCGCGAATGCATCGGCGTGGGCCTCGACCGTGTCCGCGCCGTATTCGAGTTCATAGGCCATGCTGATGGTTTTGTACGGCAGCTTGCCCGGCTTGCGCACGATCTGCAGTGGCAGATCGAGACTGGCAGCGAGCGCCGCGCCGAACAGGAACCCGCGTGACTCGATTGCGACGAGGGCATCGGGACGATGTGCCGCTATCCGCTCGGCAAGCTGATCAACCGTCCAGCGAAAGCCGGCGGAATTGCCGAGCAGCGGCGTGATGTCCTTGAAGATGACGCCGGGCCTGGGGAAGTCGGGGATATCGCGGATGCACGCTTGTAAAGCTGATAAGTTCATTTTCGTTTTAGCCTGTCGCGAACGGGAACGCTCACCCTAGCCCTCTCCCGAAGGGAGAGGGGACGAGAGGCGCAGCTCTTCCAGGTGCGTCATGATACGCGCACTGAGTTCGCGCGTCCCCTCGCCACTCGCCGCCGAGATCCGGAATACCGGCCCTTGCCAGTCGAGCGCCTTTGCGATTTCCGCGCACCGGCTCTCGCGCTCGTCCTCCGGCAGCGTGTCGATCTTGTTGAATACCAGCCAGCGCTCTTCAGCCGCCAGCGTCGGATCGAACGCTTCCAGTTCGCCGATGATGGCGCGCGCCGCAGCAACCGGGTCATCCGCCAGCGGCGCAACGTCGATCAGGTGCAACAGCAGGCGCGTGCGCTGCAGGTGCTTCAGAAAACGGATGCCGAGACCCGCCCCGGCCGCGGCGCCTTCGATCAGGCCCGGAATATCGGCGACGACAAAGCTGCGCTCGGCGCCGACCGACACGACGCCCAGATGCGGATGCAACGTGGTGAAGGGATAGTCGGCCACCTTCGGCCGCGCCTGCGACACCGCGCGAAGAAAGGTCGATTTGCCGGCGTTCGGCAGTCCGAGCAGGCCGACGTCCGCAAGCACCTTCAATTCCAGCCGCAGCACCCGGGACTCGCCCGGCGTGCCGGGGGTCGCCTTGCGCGGCGCGCGGTTGGTGCTGCTCTTGAAGCGGACGTTGCCGAGACCGTGGAAGCCGCCCTGGGCGACACGCAGGCGCTGCTCCGGCGCGGTCAGGTCGCCGATGAGTTCCTGCGTGGTGTCGTCGTAGACAAGTGTACCGACTGGAACCGGAACGTCGAGGTCGGCGCCGCTCTTGCCGGTCATTTCCCGGCCGGCCCCGTTTTCGCCGCGCTCGGCGCGGAACGAACGGGTGACGCGAAAATCAGCGAGGGTATTGAGGCCGCTTTGCGCGACCAGGTAGATGCTGCCGCCGTCGCCGCCGTCGCCGCCGTTGGGGCCGCCGAACGGGATGTATTTTTCACGGCGAAAGCTGACGCAACCGTTGCCGCCATCGCCGGCGAAGACTTTAACTGTGGCTTCGTCGACGAATTTCATGGAAGAGCGGGACTCGGGGTTCGGGAGTCGGGATTCGGGAAGAAATGGCTGCCCCATTTCTTCCGCCGAAGAGAATGAGGCGCGACAACTAAACTGGCGCCAGAGACTTCGGGTTTCGGACCCCGAATCCCGAGCCCCGAATCCCGAACCCCGTTCTTAGTCAGCGATGATGCTGACGTGCTTGCGCTGCTGCGGACCCTTGGTTTCAAACACCACCTTGCCGGCCGCCGTCGCAAACAACGTGTGATCCTTGCCGAGGCCAACGTTGCGGCCGGGGTGGAAGTGCGTGCCGCGCTGGCGAACGATGATGTTGCCGGCCAGAACCTGCTCGCCGCCGAAGCGCTTGACGCCAAGCCGTTTCGACTCGGAATCGCGCCCGTTACGAGTGCTGCCGCCTGCTTTTTTATGAGCCATTCGACTGTCCTCAGAAGATGTCTGAATTCTACTCCTTCTCCCTCAGGGAGAAGGTTGGGATGAGGGGATCCAATCTATCTTCCCTCACCCTGCCCTCTCCCTGAGGGAGAGGGTAATTAAAGTTTAACCGCGCTCGATGCCGGTGATTTCGACTTCGGTGTAGTGCTGGCGATGTCCGCCGTGGCGGCGATAGTTCTTGCGGCGCCGCATCTTGACGATCTCGATCTTGGCGTGACGGCCTTCGCCACGCACCTTCGCGGTGACCTTGCCGGCGACGGTCGGCGCGCCAACGGCGATTTCTTCGCCCTCACCGCCAATCATCAGCAGGCGATCGAACTCGATGTCGGCGCCGGCTTCGGCTTCCAGACGATCGACACGAATGACATCACCCGGGCTGACGCGATACTGCCGGCCCCCGGTTGCAAATACGGCGTACATGGAAGTCTCCACTGAATAGACGTGATCGCCAAAAGGGGCGGAATTTTAGCGATTTCCGGCGCTGCGGTCAATCGGCCAGGTTACATTGCCTCAACCAGCAACGGCCTGATAACGCCCGCCTTGAGCATTTCGCTGGCATCGGCGGCGGAAACCGGCCGGCTGTAGTAAAACCCCTGCGCCATATCGCACTGATGCGACTTGAGGAACCGAAGCTGGCGCTCGGTTTCGACACCCTCCGCCATCACGTCGAGCCCGAGCTGATTGCCCATCGCGATAATCGCGCTGACCAGCGAAGCCTGCTTGGTGCTGCGGGTCATTTCGACGATGAAGCTGCGGTCGATCTTGAGGGTTTCGATCGGGAAGCGGCTCAGGTGACTGAGCGACGAATAGCCGGTGCCGAAATCGTCCAGCGCCATGCCGATGCCGAGGTCGCTGATTTCCTGCATGCGCCGCAGCGCTCCGCGGCTGTCGACCATCAGCGCCGTCTCGGTCAGCTCAAGCTGGATATGGCGCGAATCGACGCCGGCGGTGCGGAGAATGTCCGCGACACGCCCCGCGAGATCGTCCTGGAGCAACTGTCGCGCCGACAGGTTAACGCCAACCGGCACCAGCGCAAGGCCGGCGTCTTTCCAGGCATTGATCTGTGCGCAGACAGTTTCGAGCACCCACCAGCCGAGCAGCGCGATGTCGCCGCTTTCCTCCGCCACCGGAATGAACCGGTCCGGCGGGATGACTTTGCCCTGCGGCGTGCGCCAGCGCACCAGCGCCTCGAAGCCGACGATGCGATTGGTATCGAGGTCGACCTGCGGCTGGTATTCGACGAAAAACTCGTTGCGCCGGAGCGCTTCGCGAATGCGGCTGCGCAGGACCATGAACTCTTCGGCCGCGGTTTTCATTGCCGCGCTGTAGAAACGGATGCCACCGGGCTCGTGCTGCTTCACGTCCCGCACCGCCGTATCCGCCGCCTGCAGCAGTTCGTCGGCGTCGCCGGCGTCGTGCGGCCATGCGGCTGCGCCGACGCTCAGGCTGATGTCGATCCGATAGCTGTGCCAGTCCAGCGGCCCTTCGAGCGCGCTCTTCAGATCGCGCAGCCGCCGCACCAGTGTCGAACGGTCGCGACTGCCGGCGATGATGACGCCCAGCTCGTCGCCATCCATGCGCGCGATTTGCTCGCCGTCCGCGGCGCAACGCTGCAGGCGTCGGGCGAGCGAATGGATGACATAGTCCCCGGTCTCGCGTCCGAACGCTTCGTTAATGATTTTGAAATTGTCGACATTGATCAGTGCGATGGCGAGCGTCTTGCCGCTCGCGTCGCGGCCCAGAGCCCGGTCGAGATACTCTCGGAACAACCCGCGGTTGCCGAGCCCGGTGAGTTCGTCGTAATACGCCAGCTGGCGCAGGCGCTTCTCGTAGCCGAGCCGCTGGGTAATGTCGGTGGTGACGGTGATGATGCTGTCGACCCGGCCGTGGCTGTCGCGCGTCGCCGCTGCGCGCACGTCCACGTCGATGATCCTGCCGTCTGCCGCGCGGTACGCTGTAGTGAACTGCACCGGCCGGCCTTCCAGTACGGCCTTGAACTGCCGCAACGCGTCCTGGCGCAGACCTTCCGTCGGAATCAGGTCGAATACGGATGTGCCGATCATCTCGTCATGGCTGTAGCCGAGATCGAGATCATGAACCGGGTTGGCATAGAGGATCCGTCCCTCGGTATCGACCTCCTTGATGCCGAGCGGGACGGTCTCCATCAGCCGGCGGTATTGTTCCTCGCGCCGCTTGAGCGCGTCCTCCGCCTGGCGCTGGTCAGTGATGTCCTGAATGATCCCGAACAGGCAACTGGCGCCGGACATGCGCGTGATGTGCCGGCCTTCGATATGCACGCAGCGAATTTCACCGCCGGGCCGCACGATGCGCACGTCGTAAGCGAACGGCGCGTGGGTTTCCGCCGACTCGCGCAATATCCGTCGCGCCATTTTGAAATCATCGGGATGATAGGTGCCCAGCGACATCTCGAGCGTCGGCTGCGTGCATGCAGGGTCGAGTCCGCGCATCCGGTACACCTCGTCGGACCACCAGACGCGGCCGGTCTTGATCTCCCACGACCAGTGGCCGAGATGTGCGATGCGCTCGGCATCCGCCAGCATCGCCGTACGTTCCTCGAGCGTGAGGCGCACGCGCACGCGCTCGGTCACATCCGAATGCATGCAGAAATAAAAATCGAGGGCGCCGTCCGGCTTGAAAATCGGCGTCAGACAGATTTGATCCCAGAACGGCATGCCGCTCTTGCGATAGCTGAGAACTTCAACGGTGGCCGGTTCGCGCGCACGCAGTGCCCAGATGATTTTCTCTACTGCTTCGGCGTCCGTGTCCGCACCGTGCAATGCCTGCCAGTCGCTGCCGAGCAGTTCGCCGGCCGTATAGCCGGTCATTTTTTCGAAGGCGGGGTTGACATAGGCAAAGCGAAAACCGTCGCCGTCCACGGGCTCCACGATTGTGGCGCCCCCGGCGTGGTGCACGGCAGTCGCGAGACGCATATTGCCTTCGTTGTTGTTCGTGCCGCCCATATCAGCCTTTATGTCAAGCCGCGCGGACGATGATAATACGGCCGGGCATCGTTCAATGGCAACAGGCAATACCGGCGCCAACTCGTTGAATTGCCCATCCCCATGCCGTATAGTAGCCGGCTTGATCGGGGTGTAGCTCAGCTTGGTAGAGCACTACGTTCGGGACGTAGGGGCCGGAGGTTCAAATCCTCTCACCCCGACCAGCTATCTGCGGTCGATTTCTCCACTCCAGCAACCTTCCCTGGTGCGCCTGCCAGCCCGGACTCCTGTCCGGCCGTTCGCCATAAAATTGGTCCACTGGACCAATTTTCATCGGCTCACCCTCTCACCCCGACCATTCGCAGGTCGGCTTTCCTTCCTTTTCAAGTGCCGGCGCACGTACCAGATCAGTCCCGCGATCGCCAGCAGCACGATCACCGCGTCGAAGCGGTGGAAATACACGCCCAGCGTGTCCCAGTGTTCGCCCAGCTTCAAGCCGATCCACGCCAGGCCCAGACACCATATATACGATCCGGCAAACGTCAGCACGACGAAGCGGACCAGCCGCATGCGCGCCACGCCGGCCGGGAACGAAATAAAGGTGCGCACCACCGGCAGCAGCCGGCTGACGAAAATCGCGATGTCGCCGTAGCGTTCGAACCAGCGATCCGCCAGGTCCAGATCCGCTTCCGAGATCAGCACGTAACGGCCGTACTTCTGCACCAGCGGCCGGCCGCCGCGCAGGCCGGCGTAATAGGCGACCAGGGAGCCCAGCACGCAGCCGACGGCGCCGGCCAGCGCGACTGCCCAGAGATTGAACTGCCCGGTGGCGACGAGATAGCCCGAAAAGGGCATCACCACTTCCGACGGCAGCGGAATGCAGGCGCTCTCGATCGCCATCAGCAGCACGATGCCGCGATAGCCCATGCCGGAAATGGTGCTGATGATGAAGCCGGCAACCGCCGCAATAATGGTTTCGATCATGGGGTCAGGCGCGCATTAAAAGGCGCGTACTGTACGGCGGGCGCGGGGGCGGCGCAAGCACCTTTCCCCGGCGCGGCTGCCGCCGGCATACGGTGGCGGCCCGCCCACCCTGACTATCCGCAGCGGATGCGTTAAAATTTACGGGTTATCACTCACTTACGTCTCGATATCCCGGTCGCGGTCATGAACACAATCAACGAAAAACCGCAACGCGCGCCTGTCACCAGCGGGAAATTCAGAAGCCGCGCCGAGGAACTCCTGCGCAGTGCGGACATCGAGATCGACGGCAGCCGGCCCTGGGACATTCGGGTTCACGACCCGCGACTGTACGCGCGCACCTTTGCCGAAGGCTCGATGGGCCTCGGCGAGGCCTACATGGACGGCTGGTGGGATTGCGCGCGGCTCGACGAATTCTTTACCCGCCTGCTCGGCGCCCGCATCGACGCCAGGGTACTGACGTGGAAGGACGGCCTGCGCTCGCTGGAGGCGCGGCTGTTCAACCAGCAAAGCCGCTCGCGCTCGTTCGAAATCGGCCGGCGTCATTATGACAACGGCAACCGCCTGTACGAACGCATGCTCGACAAGCACATGATGTACAGCTGCGGGTACTGGAAAGATGCACAAACGCTCGACGAGGCGCAGGAAGCCAAGCTTGACCTGATCTGCCGCAAGCTCGACCTCAAGCCGGGCATGCGGCTGCTGGACATCGGCTGCGGCTGGGGCGGAATGGTCAAATTCGCCGCGGAGCGTTATGGCGTCGAGGCGGTCGGTGTGACCGTGTCGGAGCAGCAGGCGAACTACGCGCGCGAAAGCTGCCGCGACCTGCCGATCGATATCCGCCTCGAAGACTACCGCAATATCGAAGGCCGCTTCGACCGGATCGTCTCGATCGGCATGTTCGAGCACGTCGGCTACAAGAATTACCGCACTTACATGGAAACGGCCCGCCGTCTGCTTGCCGACGACGACGGCCTGTTCCTGCTGCATTGCATCGGCACCAACACGTCCGTCAACAAAACGGACCCGTGGATCGCACGCTATATCTTTCCGAACTCGATGCTGCCGTCGGCGCGCCAGATCACGACAGCCATTGAAGGCCTGTTTATTTTCGAGGACTGGCATAACTTCGGACCAGATTACGACCCGACGCTGATGCAATGGCTGCACAATTTCCGCGTGCATTGGAACGAGCTGAAAAACGACTACGACAACCGCTTCTACCGCATGTGGACCTATTACCTCCAGGCCAGCGCCGGCACCTTCCGCTGCCGCCGCAGCCAGCTCTGGCAGGTACTGCTCTCCCCTCGCGGCGTGCGCGGCGGCTGCCGCGTGCCCCGCTGATACTTCGCCACCTCTTGCAACCCTGATTCCGGAATTTTGATGTCTCAACCTGCTTCCGATGCGCATGCCGCGCAGACCAGCCCGATCAATTTTCACGAGTTCCGCATCCTGTTCATCGCGCTTTTGAGCGCGGCTATAGGCCTCATTGCGGGCTTCGTCGCGTTCGGCCTGTACAAGCTCATCGGCCTGATCACGAACCTCGTGTTCTTCGGCCGCGTCGCGACCGATTTTCCGCACCTGTACCACTCGCCGGCCGGCGCCTGGGTGATTCTGATTCCGGTCGCCGGCGCGCTGCTAGTGGGCATCATGGCCAAGTACGGCACCGACAAGATTCGCGGCCACGGTATCCCGGAAGCGATGGAGGCGATTGCTGTCAATCGAAGCCGGATTGCGCCGCGCGTAGCGCTCTTCAAACCCATCTCCGCCGCCATCGCCATCGGCACCGGCGGACCGTTCGGCGCCGAAGGCCCGATCATCCAGACCGGCGGCGCGCTCGGCTCCATCGTCGGCCAGTTTCTGAACACCACCGCCGCGGAGCGCAAAGTGCTGCTGGCCTGCGGCGCGGCGGCCGGCATGGCGGCGACGTTCAATACGCCGATCGCCGGCGTGATCCTCGCTATCGAACTGCTGTTGTTCGAATTCAAGTCGCGTTCGTTCATTCCGCTGGTGATTGCCAGCACGATCGCCACCACAGTGCACTTCCAGCTCATCGGTCCGGGCCCGCTGTTTACCGTCGGTGAGCCGCATTTCGCCGTGCTCTCCGGGCTGCCGTTCTACGTCGTGCTGGCACTGATCTGCGGGCTGAGCGCGGTCGGTATCTCGAACCTGCTGTACTGGATCGAAGACCTGTTCGAAAAGCTGCCGTTCGACAAGATGTGGTGGCCGGCGATCGGTGCACTGGGGCTCGGCCTGATCGGTTTCGTCTTCCCGCGCGTGCTCGGCGTCGGCTACGACACGATATCCGACGTGCTCAACGCGCGGCTGGGCTTGTGGATGCTGGTGGCGATTATCGTCTGCAAGGGCCTTGCGCTGCTGGTGTCGCTGGGATCGGGCACCTCGGGCGGCCTGCTCGCGCCGATGTTCATGGTCGGCGGCGCGATTGGCGGGGCATTCGCGCTGATCGTCAACATGGCGCTGCCGGGCGTGCATCTCGATCCGGCCGCCTTCGCACTGGTCGGCATGGCATCGGTATTCGCCGCCGCCGCCCGCGCCACGTTTACGCTGATCATTTTCGCGTTCGAGATCACGCGCAACTACAACTCCATCCTGCCGCTGATGATCGTCTGCGTGATTGCCAACATGGTGGCCTATTACATGATGCGCGACTCCACCATCATGACGGAGAAGCTGCGCCGCCGCGGTGTGCGCATTCAGCAGGATTACGAAGTGGACGTGCTGCAGCAGACGACGGTCGCCGAAGTCATGGACCGGCAGCCGCCGACGCTCAAGGCGGACATGCTGTTGTCGGAGCTTGCCGACCGGCTCGGTCGTCACGACCCGGTGGTCACCCGGCATCAGGCCCACGCGATCATCGATGCCGAAGACAAGCTGGCAGGCATCATCACCCGCGGCGACGTGCTGCGCAGCCTGGAGCGGCAATGTGACCCGGCGACGACGGTGCTGGATGCCGGCGAAACGGACCTGATCGTCGCCTATCCGGACGAACTGCTCAGCAACGCGCTGAACCGGATGCTGAGCAACCAGGTCGGCCGACTGCTGGTCGTCGATCGTGCCGACCGGACGAAGCTGATCGGCTATCTCGGCCGCGCGCCGATTCTTGAGGTACGCCGGCGCAAGCTCGAAGAAGAGTCGGTACGGGATTCGGGCTGGATCAGAAGACCGCGCAAGGCGGTATGAAAAAGTCGCTAGTAGCTAGTCGCTGGTGCTACTAGCTACTAGCGACTTGGCACTAGCTACTTTCTTTTACCGGCGAGAAGATCTGGCTCAGCAGGTCCGTCTTGCCTTCGATTCGCTTGAGGTGCGGGAAGCGCTTGCCGTCGTGGTAGTCGACACTGTAGGTCTTCAAGTACCCCTGATTGTCGACGATTAGTTCGATCGGGTCCTTGCTGTTCCTCGCGTCCTCGATCGCCCGCATCAGCACGTCGGGGCTGTACTTGACGCCGTTGACCGCCTGGATTTCCATGCCGGGGCCGAGACCCGCCTTGAACGCCGGGCCGTTCCAGAGCACGTCGTAAAGCTGCCCCTTGTCGCTCACGCTGAAGCCGATACCGAACATCAGGTTGCGGTACTCGCCGATTGATTCACGCGCCTTCTGGAAATCCGAGCGCTCATCGGTATACACCAGCTGCCAGCCGCTGCGCTCGATGCCGGCGAGCGGCGCGTTGTATTCGCGGCGGTCCAGCAGGTTGCGGAGAAACGAGCGCCAGTCGTATGGCTGCACCTTGTTCAGCGTGTTGACGATGTCGTCGAACGTGTAGGTCTTGGTGACGTAGCTGCCGTTGTTCATGCCATAGAACAGCCGCGCGAAATCGTCGAGCGAATGCTTGTTGTTGCTGAGCGTGCGGATTTTGGTGTCCACGTCCAGCCAGATGAGCTGCCCCTCGGAGTAGAAGTCCGTGCCGCGGCGCCAGTTCGCCCAGTAGCCGGGCGCGCCGTAGAGGATTTGCGCGGCGATCGTCGTATCGATCAGCGGCCGCCAGGTCCGGCCCGGCCGATGGTCCATGTTCGCCGCCGTCAGCGCCAATGCCTCGCGCTCCTCTTGTTGCGACCGCAGGTCGCTTCGCGCGGTCAGCACGTCCGCCCAGTAGTCTGTCAGCCCTTCGTATACCCACAGCATGCGGGTGTGCTCGGGATCCTCGAAGTTCGGCTGATACAGCTCGGCCGGGCGGCGGAACTTGCCGTTCCACGAATGGATGTACTCGTGCGGCAGCAGGCTCGCGCCGAGCAGGTATGCCTTGTCGTTGATGAAAAAATCGGCGCGATAACGGTCATCGCTCGACTGATGGTGTTCCAGGCCGAAGTGCGCGGTTTTGTCGCTCAGCGTCAGCAGGAAATGGTACTCCTTGTAATGATGCGACTGGAACAGCGCCTGCGCCTGCTCGATGAGATTGCGGAAATCCGACACCTGCTCGTCCGTCATCGTCAGCGCTTTCGGAAAATCGGCAATGATGTCCAGATAGCGATGGACGTCCGAGTCCGGCGCCAGGTTGACATGCTTGAAGTACTGGCCGGCGATAACCGGCGAATCCACCAGGTTGTTGAACGTCACGGGCTTGAAGTGAACCTGGTTGCCGTCCCTGCTCTCGACATCCAGCGCAGTGGCGAACTGCCAGCCCTGCGGCAGCTTGAGGCTCGGGTTGTAGGTCAGTTCCGCGGTCGGAAAACCCGCCGGATACAGCGCCACCTGATTCCAGTTCAAGTCAGCCAGCTTCGGCGTCGCGGACACGCCGGCGGTAAAGTCGCCGCCGCCGACCGGCGACAGGAAGTCGAGCGAAATCTCGAGCCTGGACACGCCTTTCGGAATATCCAGATGGAACGTGTACATGTCCACGGCGTCGCGAATCCATTCAAGCTCCTTGCCGTTGGCGGTAAACACCAGGCCCGTCAGGTTGACGAGCGGCCCGGTCGGCCCATGCTCGCCCGGAATGTACTTGGGGTAGTACAGCGTCAGCGGGCCCGGCTGCACCGGCATGACCAGGTGGGCGTGAAATATTTTTTGGGATACATCGGTCAGATCGACGCTGATTTGAATCGGGCCCGGCGGCGATGCAGTCGTTTCTTCGGCCGCGCGGGCCGGCGGCGCATTGAGCGTCATGCCGAGAGTGAGGCCAGCGATCGAGAGCACGGCCAGCAGGCGGGTCAGTTTCTTCACGTATCGATCCTCCTTATGATGCGGAAGTTTTCTTTCAGTCTACCTCATCCTGTCGTTGCCACCTATTAAACATTTGCGGCAAACGCCTCTCTGCGGCATCATCGGCGGCTGGCAGCCTGCGGCTCCCGCCGCGCCGCCTTTTCACCATTCCGAATGGAGCAGTTCATGCACATGCTTAATCGCACATCGGCCTGCATGCTGGCCGCGGCGCTATTCATCGCGCCCGCGGCTGCCGTGTACGCCGCGCCCGGTTCATCGAACGCCACCAGCGACGGCTTCAATCCGGCCGATCTCGACCGCAGCGTCAAGCCCGGCGAAGATTTCTTCCAGTTCGCGAACGGCGGCTGGCGCGAGGCTCACCCGATACCGCCGGCCTACTCGCGCTGGGGCACATTCAACGTGCTGCACCAGACCAATCAGAAGCGGATTCGCGAGATTCTTGAAGAAGCCGCAGCCAGCGCGGATGCGCCGGAAGGCAGTATTCAGCAGAAGATCGGCGATTTTTACGCCAGCGGCATGGACGTCAAGGGCATCAACGCCGCCGGCCTGAAGCCGCTCAAGCCCGAATTCGAACGCATCGACGCCATCAGCAACCTGAAGGAACTGCAGGCTGAACTGGTGCGCCTGCAGAACATGGGCGTAGACGCCCTGTTCGGCTTCGGCCAGATGCAGGACTTCAAGGACAGCAGCCAGGTCATCGGCGTGGCCGACCAGGGCGGACTCGGCCTGCCGGACCGCAGCTATTACCTTAAAAAGGACGACAAGTCCGCGAAGCTGCGCGCTGCGTATGTTGACCATGTCGCCGACATGCTGATGCTGTACGGCATGGACAAGAATGCGTCCGAGGAAGGCGCGCAGGCCATCATGGACATCGAGACGACACTGGCGAAGGCGTCGATGACGCGCGTTGAGCGCCGCGATCCGGACGCAATTTACCACCCGACCTCGATCCGCAAGCTGGAGAAGCTGACCCCGGACTTTTCCTGGCAGCGTTACTTCACGCTGGTGGACCTGCCACAGGTAGAGAGCATCAACGTCACCAACCCGAAGTTCTTCAAAACGCTGAACGAGGCGCTGACGGAAGTGCCGCTCGATGAGTGGAAGGTGTACCTGCGCTGGCACCTGTTGAACCGGGCCGCGCCGTACCTGTCCGAGCCGTTCGTCAAGAAGGACTTCGAGTTCAGCTCGAAGCTGACCGGCGCCAAGGAATTGAAGCCGCGCTGGGAACGCGTTGCCAGCGCCGAGGACCGCGCCATCGGCTTTGCCGTCGGCAAGATCTTCGTCGACAAGTACTTCTCGCCACAGTCGAAAAAGCGCGTGACCGAAATCCTCAATGACGTCGAAAGCGCGCTCCGCGACGACATCATGACGCTCGACTGGATGAGCACCGAGACCAAGAAGCAGGCGCTGAAGAAACTGTCGATGATTACCGAGAAAATCGGATATCCCGAGAAGTGGCGCGACTACTCCGGCCTCAAGATCGACCGCGGCCCGTACGTGCTGAACGTGCTGCGCGCGGCCGAATTCGAGACCGCGCGCCAGCTCGACAAAATCGGCAAGCCGGTCGACCGCAGCAAATGGCAGATGACGCCGCAGACCGTGAACGCTTATTACGATCCGTCGATGAACGAGATCGTGTTCCCGGCAGGCATCCTGCAGCCGCCGTTCTTTAACCCGAATGCCCCGTCGGCGATCAACTACGGTGCGGTCGGCGCGGTCATGGGCCACGAAATCAGCCATGGCTTCGACGACCAGGGCAGCCGGTTTGACGGTGAAGGCAATTTGCGCAACTGGTGGACCGACGAAGACCTGAAGCGGTTCAAGGCGAACTCCCAGTGCATCTCCGACCATTTCTCGACCTATACGGTCGCAGGCGGCAAACACGTGCAGGGCGACCTGGTGACCGGCGAAGCGATCGGCGACCTGGGCGGCCTGACGCTCGCCTATAAGGCCTACGAGGCGTCCGATGCGCGTGACCATGCCGCGAGTGTCGACGGCTTCACGCCGGAACAGCTCTTCTTCCTCGGCTTCGCACACGTCTGGGCAAGCAACATTCGGCCGGAACGGGTTCAGTTGCAGGTCACGGTCGATCCGCATCCGCCGGCCCGCTACCGCGTCAACGGAACCGTCGCGAACATGCCTCAGTTCCAGAAGGCGTTCAACTTGCCTGACAGCAGCCCAATGGTCAACGACCACGTCTGCAAGATCTGGTAAGAAGAACGGGACCCGGGTTCCGGGAATGAAAGAGCCCCGGCGGCGCGAGCTGTCGGGGCTTTTTTATGCTTCTTGTAAGGGATTATTCGTTGGCGACGCCGTGCGGCACGTGGCCGGTTGCGACCACGCCGGCCGCCGAATCGCAGTGCATGCGCTGGTCGTCGAAGAAGATGTCGGCGCCAAACGCCTTGAGGAACGCGCCTTTCGGACGCCCGCCGAGGAACAGTGCCTCGTCAATGCGCACGCCCCAGCCGCGCAGCGTGCGTATCACGCGCTCGTGCGCCGGCGCCGAGCGCGCTGTTACCAGCGCGGTGCGGATGGGCGAAGCCTCAATCGGATATTCGGCCTGTATGCGCGACAAACCGGACAGGAAATTCTTGAACGGGCCGCCCGACAGCGGCAAGCGCGCCGAAGCCCGCTCGCTGGCCGCAAACGCCTCCAGCCCCTGTTCCTTGTAAATGCGCTCGGCTTCGTCGGAAAACAGCACGGCGTCGCCGTCGAAGGCGATGCGCAATTGTTCGGAATCGCCGGCGCCGCCGCGCGACGGCACGATCGTCGCCGCCGCATGCCCCTGCTCCAGCGCGCGGCGGACATCTTCGGGCTCGGCCGACAGAAACAGGTCGGCCCCGAACGGCTCGACATAGCGGTACGGCGACAGGCCGTTGGTGAACGCGGCGCGGGTGATGTCGAGCTTGAAGTGCTCAATCGAATTGAAAATGCGCAAGCCCGTATCGGCGCTGTTGTGCGACAGCAGGATGATTTCGACGCGCGGCGTGCGCGCATCGCGATTCAGCTTCAGCAGTTTGTTGACCAGCGGAAAGGCGATGCCCGGTTGCAGCAGGTCGTCTTCGTGGTCGATCTGGTATTGAGAATAAGCCTCCAGGCCCTGCTCAACGAAAACGCGATGGCTTTCTTCGAGGTCGAACAGGGCTCGCGACGAGATCGCGACGACCAGACTGTTTTCGATGGTGGATTCGGACATACAACTTATTTTAACGCTATTAGAAAGAATCCCCCTCTAGCTCCCCCCTTCCTCGCTTCGCGAGCAAAGGGGAGGACAGGAGTGGCGGCTTTCATTTCTTGCTCTCCCCTTTGCGGCCGCAGGCGGGCCATTCTATCCATCCGGCCAGCACCGGGAAATACAGCCCCAGCTTCTGCGGGCGCTGCTCGCGGGCGGCAAACAGCCGCGCGTACGTCTCAAGCTGCGCGCGGTAGCGCTCCCGTTCCCGTTCCAGAAACACCTGGCGGTCGCCACCTTCGTGCCCGCCGGTCTTGTAGTCCACGATCCAGCGAACCCCCTGCTCGTCCACGAACGTCCGGTCGATCACGCCGCTGACCGTGCGGCCCGCAACGATGCCGGAGAGCGCGTACTCGCTGACGGACTGATCGTGCGCGGTCAGCAGCCAGCGACCGCGCTCATCCGCCAGCGTCGAAGTCACCGCGGAAAGGATGCGGCGGATCGCGGGCTCCAGCTCCGCCGGCGACACACCCTGCCAGCAAAGACGCTCTTCCAGGAGCGGCGCCAGCGCGTCCACCCGCGCTGCCGACCACCGCTCAAGCCCCTCCCGCGCGACCCGGTCGAGCAACGCGTGAACCAGCACGCCGACTTGCCGGGCAGTTTCGCCGGCCCAGGAAAATTCGATCGCCGTATCCGCCGCCACATCGGGCGCGGCCTCGGCGCGCCAGTCGATGCGCGGCGGGGGTGGCAGTTGCCAATCTGACGCCAGCCGGCGCAACAGGTACGGGGCCGGTTCGCCGGCGGCATCCGTCTCAGTCGCTTGCGGCACGGCCGCAAAAGCGGACTCGAAATCGCGCTCGATCTGCGGCCAAAGCTTGGCCAGCAGTGAGCTGGAAGGCGGCGGCGCCAATGTCCGGCCATCCTTCTCGGCTTTTGTCCGCACCTGGCCGACCAGGTACAGCCGTCGCCGCGCCCGCGTCGCCGCCACGTACAGAAGCCGCAGTTGTTCCAGTTCGTCCTGCTGATCGCGCAATACCTTGAGGCCGTCGTACAGCGCGTCGCCTGCCTCTTCGGCCGCTGCGATCGGCGCGAGCAGGAAATCCGGGTCGGCATCGCTGCGCGGCCGTTCCAGCCACAACAGCAGCTGGCGCATGTCGCTGCGCGGGCGGCGCTCCAGCGCCGGCAGGACAACCGTGTCGAACTCCAGCCCCTTGGCCTTGTGGATCGTCATGACCTGCAGCCGTGTATCCGCGTCCGGCGCCGGCCGCGCGTACAGCTCGGCGAGACGCTCATCCAGCGCGGCTGCATCGCTCAAATCGCCGGCCTCGTCGAGCTCTTCCAGTAGCGCGAAGAAAGCATCGGCATTATCAAGATCCGCCGGCCCGGCAACACAGGCCGGGCCGCCCAACCCCAGCCAGGTTTGCTCGACCGACCGGCGAAGCGGCTGGCGGCGCCAGTTCTCGATCGCCGGCGCGAGAACGGCAATGACACGTTCGGCGCGCTCGCGCCCGTCGGCCGACAGCGTTTGCAGCCGCTCAGCGTCGTTCAGCAGCTCCCAGATGCCGCGCTCGTCGTTTTCCGCCAGCGCCGCCAGATCGGCCAGCGTCAGCCCGCACCACGGTGCGCGCAGAATCGCGAGCCAGGCGACACGGTCGGCAGGGTGCGCCAGCGCACGCGTCAGCGCGGCGAGGTCCTGTACGACCGGCCGCGCGGCAAGATTTTCCAGCTCGACCGCCTGCGCCGTGAGCCCCGCCTGGCGCAGCGCGGCCATCGTGGCGGCGACCTGGCCTCGGGTGCGGGTCAGAATCGCTACAGTTTCATCAGGCGCCGACTGCCGGCGTGCCTCTATCAACGCGACGATTCGGGCGGCTTCGTCTTCGCCGTCTGCATCAAAACGGGCGATGATTTCAACGCCACCCTCTTCGCCACCGTCGCGGGCAATCGCAGCCGCGTACGGCACCGCACCCGCGGCCAGATCCTCGGCGGCCGGAAACAGCGCCGCGAAGGCTTTGTTGATCCAGCCGACTACGGCCGCCGTCGAACGAAAGTTGACGTTCAGCGACAGTGGTTGCAGCCGGACGTCGCCGATCCCTTCACGCCGCGCGCGCAAATACAGCCCTACTTCCGCTTCACGGAACCGGTAAATTGACTGCATCGGGTCGCCGACCAGGAACAGCGTGCGACCGTCGTCGGGGCTCCAGCCGGCAGTCAGACGTTCGAGCAACGCGTACTGGCTCCACGAGGTGTCCTGAAATTCGTCGACGAGAATGTGCTGCAGACGATAATCCAGCGCCAGCGCTAGATCCGTCGGCGCATCCGGCTCGCCCAGCGCGCGCAACGCCCGCAGCGCAATTTCGATGAAGTCGACGCTGCCCTGTTCGCCGAAAACCAGCTGCAACTGTGCGGCGGCAAGTTTCAGCAGCTCGATCAGCGCCTGCAGAATCGTCCACTGACTGTCGCTGTACGCAACCGGCGGCAGCGTGTGCACGGCGGCCAGCCGCGCGTGGAACTCGGTTTCGTCGCCAAGCCGGATCAGCAGGTCGGTCGCGCGCTGCTTGAGTTCCTTCTGGTCGGTCGGGAAGCCTTCTCTTTTTGTCAGCCGCTTGCGCCAGTTCTTCTGACTCCGCGCCTGCCACGTGTCCGCCAGACCCCGCCACAGCGCGGCGTCCTCGGGCACCGCTTCGGGCAACGCGATCAATTCGGCGCAGGCGCATTGCGCGCTGTCGCTGCCGGCGCGCACCAGGTTGTTAGCCGCAGAGCGCGCCAGTTCGACCAGATCGCCGGCCAGTGCCGGCGGCACGCTTGCTCGCAGCGCTTCGAGCTGGGCTTGCACTTCGCGCGCCAGCGCCGCTTCGAGCACCTCGCGTTCGCTGCCGCGCGCAATCAGCCGCAACCACTGGTCGCGCTTGGCCAGCATTGCGACCAGCAGGCCCTCAAGCTGCTGCACGTCGTTGTCGAGATGCCCCAGCAGCGCGGCGACTGCATCGCTCCAGCCGCCCCGCTCTTCCAGTGCCGCCAGCGTGCGCCGCGCGGCTTCGACGTACAGGTCACGCGCGCGCTCGGCGATGCGCGGCGTCATCCCCAGGCCCGCGGTCAGCGGCAGGCGCCGCGTCAAAGACGCCGCGAACGCGTCCAGCGTGTCTATGCGCAGGCGCGCCGGATAATCCGCGAGCCGCCAGCACTGCTCCGCATCGCGTTCGCGCACGGCGCGGGCCAGCTTCCAGGTCAGAGCCCGGTGCGGCTCGGGCGGCGGCTCGTCCGCGGCGGCGGCCGCGATCGCGTTCAGCACCCGGTCGCGCATTTCGCCGGCCGCCTTGCGCGTGAATGTAATCGCCAGAATCTGCTCCGGCGCCTCGACCGTCGCCAGCAGGCGCAGGTAGCGCTGGGTCAGCAGCTCCGTCTTGCCGGACCCCGCGGGCGCCTGAACAATGAACGAGCGATCCGGTTCCAGTGCCTCGCAGCGAGCGGCTGCATCGGCACCCGCGTCCATGGTTCTGTCTACGATCCTATCCATCGTTGCGCTCCGCGATCCGGCACAGTGGACCGAGGTCGCAATGCGCGCAGGTGCCGTTGCCGTTCTTGGGGTCCACCGCTACGTGTCCGTCACGGAACGCGCTTGCCAGCGCCTCAAGCGTATCGCGCCATTCGCGGCGCAGTTCGGCAGGATCGGCCGTTTCGGCGCCCTTGTACAACGGCCGAATTCCCTCCCAGTCGAGGGCCACGCCGCGATAGGCCAGTTCGCCACGGCGCAGACTGGCGAACAGCACCGCGGACACATCGTCGCCGCGCGCCAGCGCGTAGGCCGGCAATTGCGGCTCGTCCGGCCGTTCGCCTTCCCAAACGCCGCCGCCAATTCGGCCGGTTTTGTAGTCGATGACGGCTTGGCCGCCGCCGTCGAGCGCGTCAATCCGGTCAATGCGAAATCGTAACGTGATGCCGCCGACCGCCAGTTCAGCATCGCTTTCCCGCGCCAGCACGCGGAACGGCGAGCGCGCCAGCTCAAGTTCCAGCCATTGTTCCAGCAGATCTGCGAGCCGCGCCCGCTCCAGCTCGCGCAATCGCGGCGACAGCGTCGCCGGGCGGCGGGCCGCTTCGCGTTCCAACGCGGCATCGACGGCGCGGCCGACAACCGCGGCGCGTGAAGCGCTGTCCATGCCGGCGAGCGTCGCCTGATCGACGACCGTCTGCCACAGCGCCTCCAGCGCCGCATGCATCAGCTGGCCGCGCACCGCGGGATCGAGACCCGGCGCCGGCAACGCGGGCGCTTCCGCCGCAAGCCGGCGGCGCGCAAATGCCTTGAACGGACAGGAGGCCTGATCCTTGAGCAAACCGGTTCCACCGTGAATCGCTGCGCCGGGCGCCAGCGGCGGCGCACGGTCATCGACCAGCGATTCCAGCCGGGCAGCGAGATGAATCTGTCCCCGCCAATCGAGGCTGCCTTCATCCCGAACCCCGAACTCCGAATCCCGAACCCCGACCTCCAGCAATGGACTGGGCCGCAGCACCACATCCCCTTCCCGCGCCGGCCAGCTCGCGACCACTTCGGGCGCGGCCCCGAACAGGCGCCGGCCGATCGCCGCGGCAAATGCGAGCTCGCGCTCCGCGGTGGCGTGCGGCAGGCCATGCTCACGCTGCACGGCGAGGGGAATGAACGGGTTGGGCTCCGGCCGCGCCGGCCAGCGCCGATCGTCGAGCCCGGTCACCCACAGCCGGTCGAAGTCAAGTCCGGCCGCTTCCAGGACGCCCAGCACCTGAATGGGCGCGCCGGCCTGTTGCGGCTGAAACTTTCGCTGCGCCGCCATTCGCCGCAGCAAGCCGAGCGCAGCGGCGCGGTCCATTGGCGCATCAAGGACCGGGTCCAGCCGTGCGAAATCCATCAAAAGGTTGCGAAACGCGTCGAGAGTCTGCTTTTCGCTGCTGTCGAGCCCTCGGTCGCCGGGCCAACCCAGCGCCGACAGGGCCGCGTCGATGACTTCCGCCCAGACGCGCGCCCCGCCCTTGCGCGGGGCAGCCGCGAGCGCGTTCTGAAACGCCTGCCAGTGGTGGCGCCACAACGGACATTCGGCACGCTCGGCGTAGCGGTTGAGCGTACCGCCCGTGACACGGATCTCGCCGTGGTCACGCAGATCGACGTCGAGTTGCGCGCGACGGACGCGTTCCTGCTCGGCACCGCCAACAAAGGGCGAACGCAGCAAACGGCCGACATCGGCCAGATCAAACGTGGCGCCGCCACAGCGGAGTGCCAGCAGCGCATCGTAAACCAGCGGCGCGGAAGCAAGTGCGGCGCCCAGGGAGACATTGACGGGCCTGGCCTGTTCGCGCGCCGCGGGCGCCAGCGCGGCGGGATCAATCGCAGCGGTGACCGCCCGAATGGCGGCCTCTCGCCGCGTTTCGAGATCGGGCACCACGATGCCGATGCGCAGGCGCGAATCGGCCCTGAGGCCTGCCGCAGCCCACTGCGCCGCCGCCTGCAGCTCGGCTTCCGCATCCGCCGCTTTATAGAATGTCACCGTGCCTTGCTCGACAGGCGATTCGTCGTGACTGACTGCCACGCCCCGCGCCGATATCGCGTCCAGCAGCGCCGTTTGCTGCGGGGTCCATTCGTCGAAGCCCGCGAGTACGAGCTGTTCGGGCAACGTCACATGGTCCAGCTCGTCTCGCAGCCAGTCGGGCAGCATGGCGGAGTCGAGCCAGCCCTTCTGCGCACACAACCGCTGCCAGGCGCGCGCCCAGCCGGCAAAGGCGAGGCTGTCGTCATTGCCCGCGGCCAGCCGCTCGAGCGGGATTCGCCATGCCTGGCACAGCCGCCAGGCTTCAGCCGCGGCCTCGGCCGCGGCAACCGGTTGCAGCAGCTCGCCTCCGTCTCGAGACTGCCGAATCAGCCGTGCCCAGACGATTTCGGCCTGCGGCGGGGAGAGCAGCACGCCGACTGCCGGCGGCGCACCGCTGAAAGCCGCATCGCGCCGCGCGGCATACAAACTCATCAGCCAGCCACCGAACGGCAGCACCGACGGCGTCTCCCAGGCGTCTTGCCCCGCGGCGCGGCAGCGCTCGCCGTAGGCTTCCCGCACACGGCGCGCCAGGCGGTCGTTGACTGTCACAACCGTCGCGCGCGCCTCGAGCGCGTTCAATAGATCGTTAAGCGCCATCCCCTACTTGAAAACCCCCGGTACATCGCAACTAATTGAATAAACGGCACTCTAAAGCGACAATGACATCCGCGGCCGTGCGCCGCTCGCACCCCAGAGGCGACTGAAAGGTAACACAATGGCCAGGAATCTGATGAAATCGAGCAACCCCGCGTTCCGCACCGGCGCATATCGCGACATGCCGCAGGTCGGTGTCGGCGACGTGATGACGCTGAATGGTGCCATCAACAAGACGATCGTGCTGTTCGTGTTGCTGCTGATCACCGCCGGCTGGACCTGGTCGCAATACACTCCCATGAATCCGGCCGCGATTCAGCCGTACATGATCGGCGGCCTCATTGCCGGCCTCGTTCTCGCACTGGCGACCATCTTCAAGCCGAACTGGGCGCCCATTTCGGCCCCGCTCTATGCCATTGCCGAGGGGTTTGCCATCGGCGGCATCTCCGCGTACTACAACGCGCACGCCCATGGCATCGTCGTTCAGGCCGTCGCGCTGACCTTCGGCGTGATGGCCGTGATGCTGTTTCTGTACCGCACCGGCGTCATCAAGGTCACGCAGAAATTCCGCATGGGCCTGTCCGCCGCGATCGGCGGCATCTTCCTGTTTTATATGGTCACCTGGATCGCCGGCATGTTCGGCGTGAACACGGCCTTCCTGTTCGGCGGCAGCACGCTGAGCATCGGCATCAGCCTCGTCATCATCGGCATCGCAGCGCTCAGCCTGGTGCTCGACTTCGACATGATGCAGCGCGCATCGGTCGCCGGCGCGCCTCGGTACATGGAGTGGTACAGCGGCTTCGCGCTGATGGTCACGCTGGTGTGGCTGTACATGGAGATTCTGCGGCTGCTGGCCAACACGCGGCAGTAGCGCCCCCTACACCGCCCGCACCGCCCGGAGAAACATCGCCACAGCGTTGTCCACGTAGGCCTTGATCTTCTCCGCCGGCGGTGTCGGGTCGAGCCCCAGCAGCGCCCGGATCTGCAGGTGGCCGCCGAGCATCGCAAAGAACTGTTCCGCCGCGATACGCGGCTGCGTCACGCGCAGCACACCGCGGCGGGTCTGCTCGCGCAGGTACGCCGACAAGGTTTCCACGGCAAAGTCAGGACCGGAACGGTAATAGATCTCGCGCAGTTCCGGGGAACGCTGCGATTCCACCACCAGGGTCCGATACAGCGCCAGCGCGTCCGGTGCGAGCATCTTGTCGACAAACGCCTGCGCCAGGCGATACAGCACGGTTTCGGGGCGGCCGGACGCCGTCTGCTCGGGCTGCAACGCTTCCAGCAACTCCTGGCAGCGTCCGCGAATGATGGCGCCGAACAATTCGTCCTTGCTGCCGAAGTGGTTGTAGACGGTCTGCTTTGAAACACCGGCGCGGGACGCGATTGTGTCCATACTCGCGGCCGGGAAGCCCGACTCGAGGAATACGTCGCGCGCAGCGGCGACGATGGCCGCGCGTTTCTCCGGCCGAGCCGTCATTATTCGGCGGGTTCGCCGAGGGCCGCGGTGGCGGGCAGATCCGGCAGCATAGCGTCCGCAGTCAGATTGCCGGTGGCCGCTTTCAGTGCGAACGCGGCGATTCGCATGTTGCCCCTGGCTCGCGCCAGGCTCACCTGGGCCGTCAGCAGATCCTGCTGGGCGTTCAGTACGTCGAGCTGCGTGCGCTCGCCGACGCGGTGCTCGCTGGTCACGCCCTTGAAGGCGATCTGCGCCGCACTGATCTGCGCCTGAATGGCATCAAGCGTCGCACTTGCAGTGCGATACGCCTGCCACGCCTGCGTCGCCTGTTCAATCGCTCGACGCTCCGCATCGATCAGCTGGTTATGCCGCTGCGCTGCCAGATGGCGCGCGCGGCTCTTCTGCGCGTGCAGCGCGCCGCCCTGGTAGATCGGGATGGTCAAGGTTAACGCGATTTCCGCCTGGTTGAGTTGTGCGAAAGCGAACTGGGGATCGTTGGCGTGCGTGTAGGAACCCCTCAGCGCGAGCGACGGCGACAGCCGGCTCTTCAGCGTGTCGACGTTGTAATGTGCCGCCTGCACCGCATAGCGGGCGGCGATGACCGGGTAATTTTGTGCCGCGAGTTGGCGCGCTTCGACCAGCGACGCCGGCAAATCCTTGAGCTGCTCCGGCGGTTCGAGGTCCTGCGCCGGCACGCCGACGACGCGCCGGTAAGTTGCGCGCGCCTCGCGCAGGTCGCCGCGCGCCTGGATCACCTCGGCCCGCGCCCCGGCCAGCCGCGCCTCCGATTGCGCAATGTCGGTGCGCGTGGCCTCGCCGTTGTTGAAATTGGCCTGCGCGGACTGAAGTTGCTCCTCGAGCACCTTGATGTTGTGCTGTTCGAGCCGGAGCACGGCCTGGTCGGTCAGCACGTTGATGTAGGCTTGCGCGGCACTTAAAAACACTTCCTGCTCGGTGTTCTGCAACTTCGCCTGCTGAGCCGACACAAGGCTTTTCGCCTGATTGACTGCGGCACTGGTGCGGCCGCCCTCATACAGCGGCTGCTGAACCGCGATACCGACCGCGCTGCCCTGGAGGGTGAGTGGCAATACGGACGGCGCGCCTGGTTCGGAAAATGCGCCGAACACGCTCGAAAAGGTGCCGTCGAGGCGTGTGCGCCCGGCGCTGGCCGACACGTCTACGCTGGGCTTCCAGCCGCTTTGCGCAGCGTCGACACTGTCTTCGGCCGCATTCAGCGCGGCGCGTTCAGCCTGCAGCCGAGCGTTATTGTGGTACGCCGTGGCGAGCGTTTCGTGGAGTGTGGTGGCGCCGGCCGGGAAGGCAAACGCGGCCAGTACAAAGACAACAGGGAAAAGACCGGCACGCGAGGAGCCGGGAAAAAAGGTGATCAGCATGAAGTACGCCTGCGGGATATTTAAATGGACTGGTGAGTCTATTTTAGCAGGAATGACCGGGAAATGAACCCTCCGCCGGCTTCCTCAGCCATCGTCGCAGCATCTCCGCCATAGCATCAGCCTCGGCACCTTCTGCGTGAGCGACACTCTCGGCAAGCAAGACGGCAGCGTAACCCTGCCCCAGCCCGTAAGCGAAGCGGCGCGCGCCAGCCTGCTGTTCCTCAGCCGTCATGGCCGCCAGCGCTTCGCCCCGAGCGGCCATCGCACCGACCCGTTGCTGAAGTTGACCGCGCAGGTCGTCCCCTATCGGCGCGGTTTTGTTCAAACGGCGGCGACTGTCTTCGATCAGGTATTGCAGCAGCTCAGGCCGCTTCAGCGCGCGCAGCACATCGAGCGCCAGCACGTTCGTCGTGCCTTCCCAGATCGACAGCACCTGGCAGTTGCGCAGCAGTGCCGGCAGGCCCGTATCTTCTATATAGCCCTGGCCGCCGAAGCACTCAAGCACCTCGCTCGCGACCGCAATGGCCTGCTTTGCGGTGTAGAGCTTCACCACGGGCGTCATCAGCCGCAGCAAGCCCTTTTCCGCATCGCTCGCCGCGCCGCATTCGTCGCGGCCGAGCAGGCGCGCCATTTCGAAGACCAGGTGAAAAGCGCCGGCATGTCCGGCATCGAGATCAGCCAGCGTTTCGGCATGCAGCGGCTGCTCCCGCAACAGCTTGCCGAAAGCGTGCCGCTTGCCAGCGTAATCGTGCGCCAGCGCGATTCCGCGGCGCATGAAACTGACGGCAGCGGCCGCATTATACAGCCGGGTAATGTTCAGAATCGTGCTGATCTGCGCGACGCCGCGGCCGCGCTCGCCAAGCAATGTTGCCGGCGTGCCCTGGAGGGTCAATTCGGCGGTTGGCAGCGCGCGTGTGCCGAGCTTGTCCTTCAGGCGGTGTACGAAGATGTTGTTCAGCCGCCCGTGGTCGTCGCGCAGCTTCAGGTAAAACAGGCTCAAGTCTTCGTCCCGGCGGCCCTCCTCCTCAATGCGCGCCAGCGTAATAGCAACTTCGCCGGTCGTCGCCGAGGTAAACCACTTGGTGCCGTGGAGCCGCCAGCCATTGCCGTCGGCTCGAGCCACCGTGCGTGAAGCGCGCACGTCCGAGCCGCCGGTGCGCTCCGTCATCCATTGGCCACCGGTCCAGAACGCGACGGGGTCGCGGCTGACCAGGCGCGGCAATACGTCGCGCTTGAGCATCTCGTCGCCAAACAATTCGATCACCCGCGCCGCCCCGTCTGTCATCGACAATGGGCAGGACGCAATCGCCGAGGACGGGTTATACAGGTACAGCCGCGCGAATTGATGCACGCGCGAATACATGCCGTGCTCGCGTTCGTAGGCGATGGCAACGATGCCTTCCTCGGCAGCAACGTCAAGCAGGTCCCGCCAGCCGCGCGCTGTCTTGATGGCATCAATCCGCCGGCCCCACGCATCGTAAGGAATATGGCGCGGCGGATTGGCCTCCGCATCCGCCGCCATCGCAAGCATGTCGGACACGGCACGTTCACCGAGACGATGCAGACCCGGCTCGATTTGCCTCAGTACATCGGCCGGTAACGCCGCAGTCAGCCAATGCCGTAGTAAGGCATCACTTTCATATTGATTACCAAGTTCCGGCGGCGCTTGAAAAAACTCGTCCATACCCGCTTTCCCCGCCTGAAATTCCCACAAGTTATGTCTCACCGTCTGTCGGCGGGTTCTTCCCGCCCATCCCGTAACAGCTATGAACCACAGGTGTCGTACCTATACTACACCCCATGAAAAAACGGCCGTGACGGAGACACTGACTTATGCCCGGCCATAACAAGGGATTCACATTAATCGAATTAATGGTGACCATCGCCATTGCCGCGATTCTGGTCACCGCAGGTGTCCCTGCGTTTAACCGGTTCGTCGAGAGCAACCGCGAAGCTGCCCAGGTCAATCAAGTGATTCGGGCACTAAGCATCGCGCGCAGCGAGGCTGTAACCCGCAACGTGACGGTGACAGTCTGCCCAGGCACGGCCACTTCCAGCGGTACGGCAACCTGCTCGACCGATTGGAGTAAAGGCTGGATCGTCTTCGTTGATGACGATGAGGGCGTTACCGGCAACGGCGCGTTCGATAGCGGGGATACGTTGCTGAATGTGTTTGCTGCGCTCGACGGCGGCAATAAGTTCAAAAGTTCACTGAACACCATCAGCTACGATGCGAGCGGACTCGGCTCCACAAAGGGCACATTGACCCTTTGCGACAGGAACGGCGAGTACCTCCAGGGTATCCTCATCAGCGCGACCGGAGCCGCGCGGACATCGGACAAGGATGACAGCGGAAATACGCTGACCTGCGCGTAAAGAGGTTATCTTGCCACACCATTATCAAGCCAACCGGTCATCCGGCTTCACACTCGTTGAGATATTGATCGCCCTGGTCATTCTGAGCGTTGGCCTGCTCGGGCTTGCCGGCCTGCAGACGTCTTCCCTACGCGCCGGCAACGATGCCTACCTGCGAACTCAGGCAAATATGCTGGCCTACAGCATCATCGACCGGATGCGCAGCAATATGCTGGCCGTAACGAGCGGCGACTACAACATGAGCACCGTTTCGGCAACTGGCAACAACTGCCCTGCCAGCACAAACTTCAACAACGCCCAGGAACTTGCCGCAGTCGATCAGCAACAATGGCTGTGCGCGCTTGCCGAAAAGCTGCCCGGCGCCAGCGCTTCCATCGCTACCGGCGCCAGCGGCGATCGCACGCAAATTTCGATCACAATCAGTTGGTTCGAACAGCGTGTCAAGCAGGGCGAAAAAGGCGCCGATACGACACTCACACTGATGACGCTGCTATGACACGACGCAACGCAAGAGACCAACGCGGCCTGTCGCTCGTCGAACTGATGATTGCCATGGTGCTGGGGCTCATCCTGATCGGCGGCGTCATTGAAATCTACCTGTCCAGCCGGGCAAGTTATCGCCTTACCAATGCCCTCGCGGAAGTTCAAGAAAAAGGCCGCTTTGCCATCGGGTTTATCGTGCGCAACGCGCGCATGGCCGGTTACGTCGGTTGTAATGGTGACCTGGGCGCTCCCAACAATGTTTTGGAAGAGAGCGCCAAAAGCACATTTCCTTTCAACTTCAAGGACGGTGTCAAGGGCTACGATGCGCAAAGCCTCACGAGCGCCAGCTGGAACCCTGTCATTCCAGTCGATGCGAGCGGCGAGCCTGTGGTTGATCCGGTCTATGGCACCGACGTGATAGCGATTCGCGGCATGCAGGGCGAGGGGGTGAAGCTCACCGAGGCCATGCCGACTACTTCCGCTGAACTGAAGGTCGCCTCCACCGGCAATCTTCAGGAAGGTGACGTCGTGATGATCTCCGACTGCAGCGCCTCGACCGTATTTCAGATCACGCAGGTTCAAACATCGGCGGGTCATGTTCAGCACAACACCGGCAGCAGTTTGAATGCAAAAAAGGATTTAGGCGCTGCGTTCCAGCAGGGCGCCAGGATCCAAAAAGTCAGCAACATCATCTATTTCATACGCGCCAGTGACGGAAGCCACAGTTGCGACACGTACACTTGCGGCCTCTGGCGACAGGTAGGCAATGCGGCGAGTCCCGAAGAGTTGGTGCGCGGCGTGACCGATATGCAGGTGCTGTACGGTTACGACGCCGATTTGAACGGCATACCGGACAGCTACTGTACCGCGGCCGATATTACCGCCGCCGCTGGAACAGGTTGCGGGACCGGCGGTTGGGGTCCGGTGGTCAGCGTGCGAATCGCCCTGCTGGTAAGAAGCTCTGAAACTGCCACCAGCAAACCGGCCGCCGCGCCAAGTTACACGATGTTGGGAGAACCAGTACCAGATATTCCCAACGACATGCATTTGCGGAAGGTGTTCACGAAGACCATCGCACTGCGTAACAAGTTGTTGAAGTAACCAGGAACAGTACGAACAGATGCGCAATATTGGAGGCATTAAAAAGCAAGAAGCTGGCGTCGTGCTGGTAGTCGCTTTGCTGTTGCTGCTGGTGCTGACGCTGATCGGCGTCGCGGCGTCGCGCGGCACCATTCTGGAACAGCGAATGGCGGGGAACCAGCAGGATTTTCAACTTGCCTTTCAAGCGGCGGAAGCCGGCCTGGTTGATTGCGAGGACTTTCTTAATCAAGTGGCGCTGCCGCCCTTCACTGATACCAATGGCCGGTATCAGGGAGATGCCGGTGTTCCCGGACATGTGTGGGACGATTGGGACAAGGCCGACTGGCAATCGAGCAAAACCAGACCATACAGTGGCCCGGATATTCAAGGCGTGTCAGCAGAGCCCCGGTGTGTAATCGAGCAGCTGGCAGCCGTCGCACCGCCTGGCGATTCCCTGGCATCGGATATTCCGGCACAGATATTGATGTATCGCGTGACGGTGCAAGCCTGGGGCGCTTCCGGGAATACAGTCGCCCGCCTGCAAACAACCTATAAGCGATGAGGGAAGCGTGATGAACGAAACGGCTCGATCAGTGCGCCGCGCAATGTTCCGTCGAAAGCGATCCATTTCGGCATGGCTTGCGGTACTGATCATCGCAGGTATTCCGGCCCATGCGCTTGCAGCGAGCAGCATCTCGCAGGTACCGCTATTCCTGACGCAACCAGTGCCGCCGATAGCCATCATTGACATGCCAAAGGACCAGTCCCTATTCAAAAAGGCATACAACGATTATTCGGATCTGGATGGCGACGGCATCATCGAGACCACCTACGACAATAGCATCGAATACGCCGGCTACTTTGACAGCGGTATCTGTTACAGCTATTCGGGCGGCACGTTCGTGCCGAGCGCGAAGGCCTCGACCACGACGAAGACCGTGGGCGACGATACCGTGGAGATCAGCACCCACTACTGTGACGGCAGTCACTGGAGCGGAAACTTCCTTAACTGGGTGACGATGTCACGAATGGACATCGTGCGGCAGATCCTCTATGGCGGCAAGCGCTCACAGGATTCCGATACTCTGACGGTTCTCGAGCGCGCGTATATACCGCCTGATGCGCATTCGTGGGCAAAGTATTACAACGGCGACGACCTCAGCAAACTGACGCCTTTTTCCACGTCTGACGGCATCAATACCCAGCCGCCTGTCACCACTTCCACTCATCCATGTAACGTCAATGGCAACTGCAGCGACACGGAGGTTGCGTTCCCGTCGAGCTTTCCGTACACGACAGACACCTATTATTGCGGCAAGGGAAACTATGCCAAGCTCGTGTTCGGCGCGCTGGCAGGTCAGATCTTCTATGTCGGCGACCAGGTCAAGATTTATCCTGGCACCAGCGCAGATCCGGGGCGCACTACTAATTACATGATCGGCGGCGTTTGCTCGATCGGTACTGGCTCTGACGGCACCCCCAGCGTCACCGTACGGGTCGATCAGAATGCGTTGGTCGGCGTCGACTCGGAACTGCACCAGTTCTGGGTTCTCGAAAATCTCAGCCAAACCGGCATCAGCTTCTGCAATACCACCATGGCGACCAGTGACAGCGCACTGTCGCAGGACGTAACCGCACCCCCGCTGATGCGGGTGGCGAAAGGCAACTACTCGTTGTGGTCCGCGAACGAAAAGTTCCAGTGTTACTGGTCCGAAGAAAAGAATAAATTACAATCAGGCTTTGCCGGAGCGTTCCGCAGTAATGGCAACCGCGCGGCGTTATCAGGTCTTGATGCGAGCGCTGAAAATCCGAGCCAATCACGCAGCGGGCTCGGCATTGATGACTATCATGTCGAAGTACAAGCTTGCGTCGTCGGCTACATCAAATCTGTACGCTGCAAGCCATACATCGCCGGCTACGAGAAACCGATCGGCTTGCTGCAGGAATACGGCGACCCGGGCGACGTGCGTTTCGGACTTTTTACCGGCAGTTACCTGAAGAACTTCTCCGGCGGTGTGCTCCGATCCAACGTCAAGGACTGGTCCAGCGAGATAAGTGCAAATGGCAGCTTTACCGGCGGCGGTATCGTCGACACGCTGGACAAGCTGCGTATCTACGGCTACTCGTACGCTGACGGCACCTATCAAAGCGATAATTGCAGCTACCAGATTACCGACCCCCTTACCAACGGCGAAGGCAATTGCAAAAGCTGGGGAAATCCTATCTCGGAGATTTACCTCGAGTCGCTGCGCTACCTCGCCGGTGCCGACAGTGCGACTCCCGCGTTCTCAGTCCCGTCAGGTTCGGTCCTCAAATTGCAAGTCGCAAGCAGTTGGAACGACCCGCTTAACCAGAAAAACTTCTGCTCGGCTCTGGGTGTGCTGGTATTCAATACCAGTGTGGCAACCTATGACGATGACCAGATGGACGGCCTCGCCACGCTCACCGGCGGCAAGGGTGTGGCCGATTGGACCAATGATATTGGCACTGCCGAAGGCATTACCGGCGCCTGGTTCGTCGGCAACACGGGCAGCGCAACAATCGACGCGTTGTGCGACGCCAAGACAATCACCAGCTTTGGGGATGTAAGCGGCATTTGCCCGCAAGCGCCATCTCAGCATGGGTCATGGTTGATCGACGGCGCGGCGTTCTGGGCGCATACCAATCACATTCGTGCTGATCTTGTCGTGCCGCCGGTGAATACAACGGCATTGAAAGTAGACACTTACGGCATTCAACTCGCAGCCAGTGTTCCTCGCATCAGCGTGCCGGTGGGCGACAACACGGTCACTATCCTGCCCGCTTATCGCCTCGACAAGCATTGCGACTATCACAGTTGGGATGAGAATCGCTCCGCTGACTGCACCACTGACAGCTCAAACTTGCGCTTCGGTACCGGCACATTGGTCGACTTCAAGGTCATCAGCCGCAGCGCAGACGGCACAAGTGGCAGGTATTACCTGAGCTGGGAAGACAGCACACAGGGCGGTGACTACGATCAGGATATGTGGGGCACCCTGTCATACAGGGTCGATACTGCCAACAACACCGTCACCATAACCACCGACGCCGTCTCGGCTTCTACAAACAATGCGCAAGGTTTCGGCTATATCATCAGTGGCACTACGGACGATGGGCCGCACTTTTACTCGGGTATCTACGGCTTCGATTTCCCCGATGACGGCAATCCGTGGGCCGGCGAGTGTAACGACTGCCGGTTAGCGGACGCACCCACGTCAAACGACTATATCGTCGGTCAAACATCAGCCGGTTCTCTCAAGCCCCCCCTGTATTATGCTGCGAAATGGGGCGGATTTGCCGATCAAAACGACAATGGCAAGCCGGACCAAACCATCGAATGGGATGCCAATGGCGATGGCCTGCCCGACAATTATTTCTTTGCGAACAATCCCGCCAAGCTCTACGAAATTCTCGGTAAAGCGCTAAAGCGAGTAGTACGGACTGAATCTTCGGCAACTTCTATCGCCACCAATTCGACTCGGCTCGACACGGAGTCAGCAGTCTTCCAGGCGCGCTTCAAGAGTGGCGACTGGTACGGGCAGTTGCTCTCATTTGAAATCCTCGCTGACGGAAGTATCGGCGATGCCATCTGGGATGCCGCCGAAGTTCTGGACACTCAGGCTGCCGCCGCACGTTCCATTTTTACCTGGGTACCGCCGGCGGCCCAACCATGGACGACGAGCGATTATCCGGGCGCGCCGTTTCAATACGCGGAATTGAATAGCAACGAGAAAGCCGCACTCGACGGCACCGACGGACTCGGCATCGAGCGAGTCGCGTATTTGCGTGGAGATCGAAGTTACGAAATACTGAACGGCGGCACGTTTCGTGATCGTGTACACGTACTGGGCGATATCGTCAACTCCAACCCGTACTACGTTAGCGGGCCTGACTACCGCTACTTTTCGCTGCCTCGAGCCCATAATGCTACTCCACCGGCGGAGCCCGCTACCGACGTGTGCGGCCTGGACGACACGATCGTTGAGGCTTGCACGTATAACGACTTCCGCCACAGCAGCAGTTACGCCGGCCGCACGCCCACTGTCTACGTAGGCGCCAATGACGGCATGTTGCACGCCATTAATGCGAACACCGGTGAAGAGTTGTTTGCATACGTGCCGAGCGGCGTGTATAGCAACCTCGCCATGCTGACTTCGCCGGCATACGGGAGCACCACTCCCCATCATTACTTCGTCGACGGCTCAGTCAACGTCAACGATGCATGGTTCAAGAAGGCCGATGAACCGGCAAATGCCTGGCATACCGTGCTTGTAGGTGCACTTGGCGCTGGCGGTAAAGGCGTCTATGCGCTCGACATTACGAGTCCGGAAACATTTGGTGCTACCGATGTGCTTTGGGAATATGATGGCGCCGGGGACGACGATCTCGGCAGCACTATCGGCCAGCCCACTGTCGTTCGCCTGAACGACCACAACTGGTACGTTGTGTTCGCCAATGGCTATGAAAGCACCAGCGGACTCCCGGTACTTTATTTGATCCGCCTTGATGCCACGTCCTTTGTCGAAGGAACTACGGTCTTCAAGATAAAGCCACAAGGCGTCGTCTCGTCGTGCACCATTAACCAGGAGATTGTCAGTAACGGCCTCTCCACGCCGGTACCCGTCGACGTGGTGCGATGGGACGATGTCGACAACGCATATGTGTCTGGCCACGACAGGGTCACCGACTACATCTATGCCGGCGACTTGTGCGGCGAACTGATCAAGTTCGACTTGACCGATATCAACAGTAGCTCCTGGAACGGGCAAGTGCTTTTTACAGCCACCGATGGCCAGGGTCATATACAGCCGATTACGGATAGACCAGACGTGGGCACCAGCCCGCAAAGCGGGCAGCTGATCTACTTCGGTACCGGAACTTTTTTCCGTGATGGCGACAACAACGTAGCCAGTGTCGATACGGATACCATCAACACCTTCTATGCCATACGTGACGCTCAGCGCCTGCCGAAAGATAACTTTGCGGCGGTAATCCGCGACAACCTGGTGCAGCAGAGCATCATCTATCAGGACACGAGCGACGGCAAAATGGTTCGAGCAGTCAGCCAGAATCCGGTTGACTATTCCGATACCGGCGGCAAACAAGGATGGTATCTGAACCTTGTGCCGCCGAGTGGTGTTCCGGAAGGCGAACGCGTCGTCTCACGACCGCTGCTGCGCGACGGGCGCATCATCTTCACCACTCTGATTCCGGCACCGCAAGACGAACCTTGTGAGTTCGGCGGCACCGGCTGGCTGATGGAGCTGGATGCAACCGAAGGCGGGCGTCTGAACATGACAGTCCTGGATATCAACGGCGATGGACTTTTCAACGACGAAGACTTCGTCACGGTCACGGTCAACGGCAATACTGTGAAGGTACCAGTCAGCGGCCTCCGGTCCACGATCGGCATCATCAGTACTCCCGGCATCATTGAAGCCGGACGAACAGAGTACAAATACACCAGCGGCTCATCGGGCACGATTGGCGTCATAACCGAAAAGAACAGCAGCGGCCACGGCCGCAAATCCTGGAAGGAGCTTCGATGATGCGGCGAAACGTACGCGGCTTTACGCTGATTGAACTGATGATTGTGGTTGCCATCGTGGCGATCATCGCGGCGATTGCTTATCCGTCTTATCGGCAATCGGTCATCAAAAGCGATCGGTCCGATGCGAAGGTCGCGCTACAGCGGGCCGCTCAGGCGTTGGAACGCTGCTACGCCGAGGGGCATAACTATAAAGACACGCTGCCGGGCGGCACATGTCCTCCTTTGCCGCAGACGTCGGCGAATGATTTTTACACGATCATTCCCACGGTCACGACGACGACCTACGCAATCAAGGCTGTCCCGACAACGGACAGCCCTCAGCAGGATGACGAGGCCTGTGGCTGGTTCCAGCTGGACAGCACGGGCTTGCAAACGGCCGAATCCAGCGACTGCTGGTAACATCGCTTCGCCTAAGCTGGCAGCCCGATCGGGCGCGGCGTATTATACGGGGCCATCGTTTAGCGATTTCTCCCCGTCATGCATCTCATCGATATCGGCGCCAATCTGACGCACGACAGTTTCGACCACGACCGTGACAGCGTTCTGGAGCGTGCACGGGCGGCCGGCGTCGGCACGATGGTCGTCACCGGCGCCGACGTCTCCGGCAGTGAATCGGCGCTGGCGCTGGCCCGGCGATATCCGGGATGGCTGTATGCGACGGCGGGGGTGCATCCGCATCTTGCCGCCGAGTACGACGACCGGGCGTCGTCCCGGCTGCGATTGCTGGCAGATGCGCCGGAGCTCGTCGCAGTGGGCGAATGCGGCCTGGATTACTTCCGAAATTTCTCCCCTCGCCCCGCGCAGGAAGCGGCGTTCGCCGCGCAGCTCGAAATCGCCGCCGAGCTTCAGATGCCGGTCTTCATGCATCAGCGCGATGCGCATGCCGATTTTCTGAAGATCTACGACCGCTACCGCGCCGACATTAGTCGCGGCGTCGTGCATTGCTTCACCGGAACAGCCGACGAACTGGAAGACTACCTCGAGCGGGACCTGTACATTGGCATTACCGGCTGGATTTGCGACGAACGCCGCGGCCTGCATCTGCGCGAATTTGTCGATCGCATTCCGGCGGACAGGCTGATGATCGAGACCGACGCCCCTTACCTGCTGCCGCGCGACCTCGATCCGAAGCCGTCCACACGGCGCAACGAGCCGATGCATCTTGCGCATATCGCCCGCGTGCTCGCCAGCTGCCGTGGACAGGGCCTGGAACAGTTGGCCCAGGAGACGACCGCCAACGCGCAGCGCTTTTTTGACTTGCAACTTTCGGAGAACCATCAACATGAACACGGACAAGCTGCAGCAATTCGTTAACAGCCAGTGGGACGATTCGATTCTGCCGGTGTTGCAGGACTACGTGCGCATCCCCAACAAGTCGCCGACTTTTGATCCCGATTGGGCGGAACACGGGCATATGGATCGCGCCGTCGAACTGGCGGAAAACTGGTGCCGCGACCAGGGCTTCAGCGACGCGCAGCTCGAAATCATGCGCCTGCCCGGCCGTACGCCGCTGCTGTTCATGGAAATCCCGGGCGACTCGGACGACACCGTGCTGCTCTACGGCCATCTCGACAAGCAGCCGGAATTCAGCGGCTGGGAGCCCGGCCTCGAACCGTGGAAACCGGTGATTCGCGGCGACAAGCTATACGGGCGCGGCGGCGCCGACGACGGCTATGCCGTATTTGCCTCGCTGACCGCCCTGCGTGCGCTGCGCGAGCAGAACATTCCGCATTCGCGCTGCGTCGTGGTCATCGAATGCTGCGAGGAGAGCGGCAGCGACGATCTGCCCCACTACATCGACGCGCTCGGCGACCGCATCGGCAATGTCAGCCTGGTCGTCTGTCTGGATGCGGAATGCGGCAACTACGACCAGCTCTGGTGCACGACCTCGCTGCGCGGCAACCTGGTCGGCACGCTCACGGTCGACGTGCTGACCGAGGGCGTCCATTCCGGCGCCGCCAGCGGCATCGTCCCCGGGAGCTTTCGGGTGATCCGCGAATTGCTGGCGCGGGTTGAGGATTCAGCCAGCGGCGATATTTTGCTCGACGCCCTGCACGTCGATATCCCCGAGATGCGTCAGGAACAGGCCGCTCGTGCAGCAGCCGTGCTGAAGGACCTCGTCTGGCAGAAGTTTCCATTCGCCGGCAACACGGGCCCGATCAGCAAAGATCCCGAGACGCTGCTGCTCAACAACACGTGGCGGCCCGCACTGGCGGTGACCGGCGCGGAAGGCCTGCCGCCGTTCGGCAGCGCGGGCAACGTGCTGCGTCCGCAAACCGCCCTGAAACTGTCGTTCCGCCTGCCGCCGACCGCGGACGCGGCCGCTGCGGCCAAGGCGGTCAAAACGGCGCTGGAAAAGGATCCGCCCTACGGTGCGAAGGTATCGTTCGAAAGCGGCTCGGCGATGGGCGGCTGGAACGCACCCGCGATCAATGAATGGCTGGCGCAGTCGATGGCAGCGGCGTCACGCGATTTTTTCGGCGCCGAGGCGATGTACATGGGCACCGGCGGCAGTATCCCGTTCATGGGGCTGCTGGGGGAGAAATTCCCCGAGTCGCAGTTCCTGGTCACCGGCCTGCTGGGGCCGAAATCGAACGCGCACGGGCCGAACGAATTTCTGCACATCCCGACGGCGAAGAAGCTAACGGCATGCGTGGCGCGCGTCGTCGCGGATCATTTACAGCGCGGTTAACGTCGTCTCGCGTTTCTGCACTGACGCGACCCGCTGCGTCAGTTCCGCCCATGCCTCGTAGTGATCCCGCGCATTGGACGCGCGGGGCCGCGCGGCCAGTTCACGCACCAGGCACACCTTGTCCGGCCGGCCCTTCGGGAACTCGCTCGTGTCACTGAAGATGATGCGGCCGTCCACCGGCAGCTCCGGCGACAGCGCGCGCACCGCGAGGATGCGATCGTGCAACCCGCTCAACGGATTGCGGAACGGGTGACGTCCGCGGTCGTCCAGAACAGCCCACTCATCGAGCCGCTCGCCGGCGAACACCGTGCCGGCCACATTCTTGAAGTCCACCACCAGCGCGCCCTGCTCCGTCAGCAGAAGGCGATCGATGTGAATATGGCCGTCCAGCCCGTCGGGGATGACGATATCGCGCAGCTCGCTGGCGGCAATGCGCTGCAGCACGCGGTCGAGCCGCCGGTACACGTTCATGTGGCGGCGAATCAGCCAGACCGTCAGCAGCGCAAGCAATGCGGCCGCGATGCCGATTGCAACCAGGATAAGCGGAGAATGACTCAGATCAGCAAGCATCAGGGAACCGCGGGAAAACCATATGAACCATAAACGAACGGCCGATTATACCGGTGCAAGGCTTTCTTCGGGATGCTAATAGTACTAAAATAGTCCCCATTATGGAGGCGGACCCGACATGCTTCGGTTAAGCAAACTGACTGACTACGGCACGGTGGTGCTGGCGCATATGGCCGTGCAGCCGAAAACGGTGCATACGGCCAGCGATCTGGCTGCGCGGACCCACCTGGCGCTGCCTACGGTGTCGAAGCTGCTCAAGCTGTTTGCGAAGGGCGGCCTGGTGCAGTCATACCGCGGCGCCCAGGGCGGCTACAAGCTGGCGCGCAAGCCGGAAGAGATCACCGCCGTGCAGATTATCGACGCGGTCGAAGGGCCGGTCGGCATCACCGAGTGCAGCGTGCGCGACGGGCTTTGCAACTTGGAGGCCGTCTGCGCAATCGGTCACAACTGGCAGCGCATCAGCCTGAGCATCAGGGAGGCGCTGAAGACCGTCACGCTGGCGGAGCTTTCAGGACCGATGCCGCCGCGTTCGCCACAAGTCAAGTTTTCTGCTGCCCGGCCCCGGGCGGCAGCTCGATAGGGATCGCAAATGGCGACACAATCGAATGAAGTTGAAAATCTCGTCCGGCGCGAATACGAGCACGGCTTCGTTACGGACATTGAAGCTGACACCGTCCCGCCGGGCCTGGACGAGGACGTCATTCGGCTGATTTCGGCGCGCAAGAACGAGCCCGAATTCATGCTCGAGTGGCGGCTGAAGGCGTTCCGGCACTGGCTGACGATGCGCGAGCCGAAATGGGCGCACGTGCATCACGAGCCGATCGACTACCAGGCGATTTCGTACTATTCCGCGCCAAAGAAAAAGGACGGGCCGAAGAGCCTCGACGAGGTCGATCCGAAGCTGCTTGAAACCTACGACAAGCTCGGCATTCCGCTGCACGAACAAAAGATGCTGGCGGGTGTCGCCGTCGACGCGGTGTTCGACAGCGTCTCGGTCGCCACGACGTTCAAGAAGAAGCTGGCCGAGGCCGGCGTGATCTTCTGCCCGATTTCCGAGGCGGTGCAAAAGTACCCGGAATTGGTGCAGCAGTATCTGGGTTCGGTCGTGCCTTATTCCGACAACTTTTTCGCGACGCTGAATTCGGCGGTCTTTACCGACGGCTCATTCGTATACGTGCCGAAGGGTGTGCGCTGCCCGATGGAGCTGTCGACGTATTTCCGCATCAATGCCGCTAACACCGGCCAGTTCGAGCGGACACTGATCATCGCCGACGAAGGGAGTCATGTGAGCTACCTCGAAGGCTGTACTGCACCGATGCGCGATGAAAACCAGCTGCACGCCGCGGTCGTCGAACTGGTTGCGCTCAAGGACGCGCAGATCAAGTATTCGACCGTGCAGAACTGGTATCCGGGCGACGAAAACGGCAAGGGCGGCATCTACAACTTCGTCACCAAGCGCGGCGAGTGCCGCGGCGACAACTCGAAGATTTCCTGGACGCAGGTCGAAACCGGCTCGGCGATCACCTGGAAATATCCGGGCTGCGTCCTCACCGGCAATAATTCGGTCGGCGAGTTCTATTCGGTCGCTGTCGCCAACAACTATCAGCAAGCCGATACCGGCACAAAGATGGTGCACATCGGCAACAACACCCGCAGCACCATCGTTTCGAAAGGCATTTCCGCGGGTCACGGGCAGAACGCCTATCGCGGGCTGGTCAAGGTGATCGGCAAAGCGAGTGGCGCGCGCAACTACACCCAGTGCGACTCACTGCTGATGGGCGATGAGTGCGGCGCACACACGTTCCCGTACATCGAGGCGAAAAATCCGACCGCCCAGATAGAACACGAGGCGACGACAACCAGGATCGGCGCCGATCAGTTGTTCTATCTGCGCCAGCGCGGCCTGTCGGAAGAAGATGCGGTCAACATGATCGTCAACGGCTTCTGCAAGGAAGTCTTCAAGGAACTGCCGATGGAGTTTGCCGTCGAAGCGCAGAAACTGTTAGGCGTTACGCTCGAAGGCGCCGTCGGATGACACAATCAGAGAATCTCATGCTTGAAATCAAAAACCTGCACGCGAGGGTCGACGGCAAGGACATCCTCAAAGGCATCGACCTGAAGATAGGCGCCGGCGAAGTGCACGCCATCATGGGCCCCAACGGCTCCGGCAAGAGCACGCTGGCCCACGTCCTCGCCGGGCGCGGCGGCTATGAAATCACCGGCGGCAGCGTCGACTATCGCGGCCATGATCTGCTCGAGCTGGAGCCCGAGGAGCGTGCTCGCGAAGGCGTCTTTCTCGCCTTTCAATATCCGGTCGAAATTCCCGGCGTCAACAATGTCTATTTGCTGAAGGCGGGCCTGAACGCAGTACGCAAGGCCCGCGGCGAACAGGAGCTGGATGCTTACGACTTTCTGAGCCTGGTCAAGGACAAGATGCGGATCATGGGCATGGACGAGAGCTTCCTGAACCGTGCCGTCAACGAAGGCTTTTCGGGCGGCGAGAAGAAACGCAACGAAATTCTGCAAATGCTGGTTCTGGAACCGGCGTTGGCAATTCTCGATGAAACCGACTCGGGTCTGGACATCGATGCGCTCAAGGTTGTCTCCGAGGGCGTCAACACGCTGCGCGGCCCCGATCACAGCATGATTCTGGTAACGCATTATCAGCGGCTTCTGAACTACATCGAGCCGGACTTCGTTCATGTGCTTGCCGACGGCAAGGTCGTCAAGTCCGGCAGCAAGGAGCTGGCGCTGGAACTGGAAGAACGCGGTTACGACTGGCTGCGCGAGGAGGCGGTCAGCGCATGAACGCGGCCGTTGCTGAAAGCACACAGCGCTACCTCGACGCATGGGAGCGGCTGGAAGAGCGGGACGAGCAGCTGCGCGAGCTTCGCCGCACCGCCCTCGCCCGCTTTGCAGCGCACGGCTTTCCCGGCACGCGAGTCGAAGAGTGGAAGTACACGAACCTGCGCCCGTTGGAGCGCCGCGAATTCGCGCTGGCGCAGGAACTGCCTGCCGCGCTGCCGGATGCCGCTGACCTGCCGCTGGCTGACGCCAACCTGCCGACGCTGGCTTTCGTCAACGGCCGCTTTGCCGCCCGGCTGTCGCGCCTGACTGACCTGTCCGACGGTGTTCAGGTGCGGAGCATCGCCGAGTTGCTGGATGAACAGCCGGGTGTATTGCGGCCGTATCTGGAAACAGCAATCACGGCTGACAAAGATGCCGCCACCAGCCTCGCCGAACTGAATGCCGCCTTTTTTATCGACGGCGCGGCGGTCGATATCGGCGCCGGCGCGAGGCTCGACAAGCCGCTGCACCTGCTGTTCATTTCACAGCGCGCGGAGGCTTCCGTCGTCTCGCACCCGCGGGTCATCGTGAACGCCGGCCGCGGCAGCGAAGTCTCGGTTATCGAGCACCACGTCGGCATCGGCGACGCCGTTAATTTCACCAACAGCGTCGGCGAGATTATCCTGCAGGACAACGCCGCGCTGCGCCATTACCGCGTGCAGCAGGAATGCGCCCAGAGCTTTCATATCAGCAATACGCGAGTTCGGCAGGCGCGCGACAGCCGCTACATTGCGCTCAACATCGACCTCGGCGGGGCGCTGGTACGTCACGACCTGCGCACCGATCTTGAGGGCGCGAATGCCGAAGCGATTCTGGACGGCCTGTTCGTTCTCGGCGGCCGCCAGCATTGCGACAACCATACCTACGTAAACCACGTCAGCCCGCAAACGCGCAGCCGGGAACGCTACAAAGGCATCCTCGACGGCCGTGCGCGCGGCGTCTTCAACGGCAAGGTCCATGTCGCGCCCGGCGCCCAGCAGATCGATTCGAGTCAGGCCAGCCATAACCTGCTGCTGTCCGACAATGCCGAAATCGATACCAAGCCCGAACTCGAAATTTATGCGGATGACGTGAAGTGCAGCCATGGCGCAACAGTCGGGCAGCTGGATGAAGCCGCGCTGTTCTATCTGCAATCGCGAGGACTGGGTGCCGATGAAGCGCGACGTCTGCTGACGACGGCTTTCGCGCGGGAAATGCTGGATTCGGTCGAGACTGCTCCGCTGCGCAACTATCTCGAAGTCGCGCTGGAAACTGCCTTGGGAGGTTCCGAGGGATGAGCACGGTCATCAAGGAAGCGGCCCCGGCGTTCGATGTCGAGCGTGTGCGGCGCGACTTTCCGATTCTCGCCAGCACCGTTCGCGGCAAACCGCTGGCCTATCTCGATAACGCGGCTACCACGCAGAAGCCGCAGTCGGTTATCGACGCCATTCAGCAGTACTACACGCATGGCAATGCCAACGTGCATCGCGGCGTGCATATGCTCAGCGAAACGGCGACGGAAGCATTTGAAGGGGCGCGCGAAACAATCCGCCGATTTATCAACGCCGACCACGCGCACGAGATTATCTTTACGCGCGGCACGAGCGAGGCGATCAACCTCGTCGCGCAGAGCTACGGCGGCGCTGAGTTTCAGCCCGGCGACGAGATCGTGCTGACAGCGATGGAACATCATTCCAACATCGTGCCATGGCAGTTGATCGCACAGCGGACGGGCGCAAAACTGCGTGTCGCGCAGATCAATGACGCCGGCGAAGTCGACCTCGAGCATTATCGGCGCCTGTTTAGTGACCGTACGCGCTTTGCAGCACTGTGCCACGTATCCAACGCCCTCGGCACCGTCAATCCGGTCAAGGAGATGGTTGCCTTCGCGCATGAACATGATGTCCCGGTGTTGCTCGATGGCGCACAAGCGCTGCCGCATATCCCGGTGGACATGCAGGCCATCGACTGCGATTTTTATGCCGCATCCGGGCACAAGGCGTTCGGGCCGACCGGCATCGGCTTTCTGTACGGCAAAGAAGCGCTGCTGGAAGCCATGCCGCCCTGGCAGGGTGGCGGCGACATGATCCGGATGGTGAGCTTCGAGCGCACCCAGTACGCAGACCTGCCGCACAAATTCGAAGCCGGTACCCCGCATATCGCCGGCGCGGCGGGCTTCGGCGCGGCATTGACCTATCTTGAGGCACTTGGCCTTGAGGCAATCGAGTCATATGAAAGCGACCTGCTCGCGTATGGCACCGAGCGGCTGAGCGCGATCGACGGCCTGCGGTTGGTGGGTACCGCGCGGCGCAAGGCGGGCGTCCTGTCATTCGTGATGGACGGCATCCATCCGCACGACCTCGGCACCATCGTCGACCAGCACGGCGTCGCGATCCGCACCGGCCACCATTGCGCGATGCCGGTGATGGAACGATTTGGCGTGCCGGCGACCGCCCGCGCGTCGCTGGCCTTCTACAACACGCGTGCTGAAATCGACGCGCTTTGCGATGCGCTGCAAGGTGCCAAAGAGGTTTTTGCGTAATGGACCTGAGCGATCTTTATCAGGACATCATCATCGACCACAACCGGTCGCCGCGTAATTTTCGGCGCATCGAACCTGCCACGCGCAAAGCCGAAGGCTTCAATCCGTTGTGCGGCGACAAGTTGACCGTGTACGTGAAGCTTGACGGCGACCGCGTCGAAGATGTCAGCTTCGAAGGTTCCGGCTGCGCGATTTCAACCGCGTCGGCATCCCTGATGACGGATCATCTGAAGGGCCGCACGCAGGCCGAAGCCGAAGCGCTGTTCAACGACATGCACGCTCTGCTCACCGGTCAGAGCGACGAGGCGCCCGAGCGGCTGGGCAAGCTGGCGGCGCTCGCCGGCGTGCGCGACTACCCGTCGCGCGTCAAATGCGCGACGTTGTGCTGGCATACGGTGCAGGCTGCGCTCGAAGAGCGCGAAGCGGCGTCGACCGAATGAACGGAGACGGCAACTATGTTTCGCGGTGAGAGCACCACATTAACGCGCGATTGCGA